>NZ_JBHTVQ010000083.1:0-24050 GCF_042792855.1 Streptomyces sp. NPDC056600 | reverse complement strand
GCTGGAGCAGCGAATCCGGGGCTCACCTCGCATGAGGGCTCAGAGGAAGGTCATGCCCTCGCCTCGGTAGGTGGGGGCGGTGGTGATGACGCGGTCGCCTTCGATCAGGTGCAGGGTGTCGAAGCGTTCGCACAGCTCGCCCGCCTTGGCGTGCCGGAACCACACCCGGTCGCCGACCAGCAGGTCGTCCGCGGCCGCGCCCAGCAACGGGGTCTGCACCTCACCGGCGCCCTCCATCGCGTCGTACCTCAGCCCCTCCGGCAGATACGGCTGCGGGAGCCGGTCCGGGCCGGGCGCGCCGGACGCCGGGTAGCCGCCGCCCAGCACCGTCACCGCGCCCACGCCCGGCCGCCGCACCACCGGCTGGGCGAACAGCGCGGCCGGGCGGGCGTGGAAGGACGTGTAGTGGTCGAACAGCCGCGGCACGAACAGCCCCGAGCCTGCGGCCACCTCGGTGACCGCCTCCTCCGCCACCGTGTGCTGCACGCTCCCCGTGCCGCCGCCGTTGACGAACTCCAGGTGCGGCGCGACCTCGCGCACCGCCCGGACCGCCGCCGCCCGCCGCGCCGCCAGCTCGCGGCGCGCGGCCGCCTGCATCAGCCGCACCGCGCGCGACTTCAGCGGCTTGCCGGCCACCGCGTCGCCGACCCCGGCGACGTGGCCCTCGTACGCCATCACGCCGACCAGCCGGAACCCCGGCCGGGCGGCCACCGCGCGCGCCATCTCGGCCATCTGCTCCGGGGCGTGCAGCGGGGAGCGACGGGCGCCCACCCGGACCCGCCCGCCCAGCAGCCGCAGCGAGGTGTCCAGCTCCACGCAGACCCGGACCGTCTCCCGGCCCTCCCCGCGCGCCTCCTCGATCAGCCGCAGCTGCGCCGGGTCGTCGACCATCACCGTCACCGCGGCCGCGAGCTTGGGATCGGCGCACAGCTCGGCGAAGGCCGAGCGGTCCGCGGACGGGTAGGCGCAGAGCACGTCGTCGAAGCCGCCGCGGGCCAGCCACAGGGACTCGGGCAGGGTGAACGACATGATCCCGGCGAACCCCGGCCGCGCCAGCACGCGCTCCAGCAGCGGCCGGCAGCGGACCGACTTGCTCGCCACCCGCACGGGTTTGCCCCCGGCCCGGCGGACCAGGTCGTCGGCGTTGGCGTCGAAGGCCTCCAGGTCGACGACGGCCAGCGGCGCGTCGAGATGGGCGGTGGCCCGGTCGTACCGGGCCCGGTCGGCGGCTCGGGCAGTCATGGTCGCAGCGTGCCAGGCATGGGCACGCCGGGGTAGGGGGACGATCCGGGCAGATGCCGCGACCGCGAGAACCGGTTCCCGTGCCGGCGGCGTCTGGCCGTAGAGTGACGCGCACACCAGGCACGAGGCGGGGGTGGAGATGAGCACGGAAGCGCGCCGCCCGGCGCCGCCGATCCGGCCGCCGCACGACCCGCCGCCCTCCTCCGCGCCCCGCTCCCCGCAGCGGGGCGGGACCGAGCGGGCCAAGCAGGCCACCGGGTCCGAAGCGCCGCCTCCGCCCCCGGCGACCGCGCGGTTCCCCGACACGCCCCCGGCCGTGGGGTCACGGCAGACCGCCCAGGAGACCACCGTCCGGCTGCGCCCCGTGCCGTCCGGCCCGGTCCGGCGCGCGACGCCCGAGCGGCAGCCGTGGGGGCCGCCGAACGCCGGCCCGGTCACCGCCTCCACGTCCGCCTCCTCGGCCGCGCCCTTCGGCTCCCCGGCATCCGCCCCCGCCCCCGCCCCCGCTCCCGCACGCCCGCGCGGGCGACTGGGCGCGGCGCTGGCCTGCGGGCTGCTGGGCACCGGACTGGTGGCCGCCGGCGTCACCGCGGGGATCACCGGCGGGGCCGACGGCGGAGCGGACTCCTACGCCGAGGCCCGCGAGATGTGGCGCACCACCCCGGTGGACGAGCTCTTCCCGCCCTCCGTCAAGGGCCGGGACCTCGGCCCCGGTGGCGCCGACCGCACCTGGAAGCGCGTCGCCGTCGCCCCCGACGGCGACTGCTCCGACGCCTTCGACCCCGCGCTGCGCAGGACACTGGCCGCGGTCGGCTGCGAACGCCTGCTGCGCGCCACCTACACCGACGCCACCCGCAGTCACCTGGTCACCGTCGGCCTGCTCTTCACCGAGGGGGACGCCGACCGGATGCGCGCGCTGCGCACCGAGGTGGCCAAGGGACGGCTGGACCGGAGCGCCGACCGGCTGCCGCGCCCGTACGCGGCCGAGGGCACCCTCGCCGAGGGGTTCGGCGACGAGCAGCGGGCCTCGTGGGCGATCGACGTGCTCACCGAGGCGCCCGTCGTCGTCTACGCCGTCTCCGGCTGGGCCGACGGCCGTGAGGTGAGCGAGCCGGTGCCGGCCCCGGACGCGCTGCAGGGTTCCGTGGACGCGGCCCCCGCGCAGGCCGGTCTCGGCCACGACGCGGGCCGGCTGGCCGGCCTGTTCGCCCAGGACCTCCGCAAGGCCGTCGCCCCGCCCCGGGAGACCCCGTCGTGACCTACGCCCCCCGCACCCCGCACGGCCCCGGCGCGACCGCCGGCCGGGGGCCGGCCCCCGAGGACGCCCCGGAGCCGCGCCGGGCCGCCCCGCGCCGCCGCACGGCCGGTCCCGGCCGCCGGGTGGCCGGCCTGGGCGCCGTACTGGGCGCGGTCCTGGTGCTGCAGCCGGCGACCGTGGCGCACGCCGACCTGATCCGGGACGGGCAGTGGGCGCTGCGCGAACTGCGCGCGGAGCAGGCCTGGCAGATCACGCGCGGCGCGGGCGTCACCGTCGCCGTGCTGGACACCGGCGTCGACGCGGACCACGAGGACCTCGCGGGCAACGTGCTGACCGGCAAGGACCTGGTCGGCTTCGGCGCGGGGCCGGGCGACGACGCCTGGGCGGGCCACGGCACCGCCATGGCCGGCATCATCGCCGGCCACGGCCACGGCTGGAACCACGGCGACGGGGTGATGGGGCTCGCCCCGGAGGCCCGGATCATGCCGGTGCGGGTCATCCTCGAGGAGAGCGACCCGCAGCTGTCCAAGGCCCGGCGGACCCGCGCGAACGCGCTGGCCGAGGGCATCCGGTGGGCCGTCGACCACGGCGCGGACGTCATCAACCTCTCGCTGGGCGACGACTCCAAGTCCGCCCACCCCGAGTCCGAGCAGGACGAGGCCGTGCAGTACGCGCTGGCCAAGGGCGTCGTCGTGGTGGCCTCGGCCGGCAACGGCGGCGAGTCCGGCAACCGGGTCTCCTACCCGGCGGCCTACCCCGGCGTCATCGCGGTGACGGCGGTGGACCGCGACGGCAAGCGGGCCGACTTCTCCACCCGCCGGTGGTACGCCACGGTCAGCGCGCCCGGCGTGGACGTGGTGACGGCCGACCCGGACGGGCAGTACTACGAGGGCTGGGGCACGAGCGCGGCGGCCGCGTGGGTGTCGGGAGCGGCGGCCCTGCTGAAGTCGGAGCATCCCGAGCTCACGCCCTCCCAGGTCAAGCGGCTGCTCGAGGACACCGCCGAGGACTCGCCCAAGGGCGGGCGCGACGACTCCCGGGGCCACGGCCTGGTGAACCCCGTCGCGGCGCTCGAGGCGGCGGAGAAGAGCGAGCCGGAGGAGCGGCGGGTGGCGGCGCAGTACGCCGACCGGTACTTCGGGGACGGGCCGGGCGACGCGGTCGGCGAGGCCGACGGCCCGGGCTGGGCGTTCCCCGCCGCGGGCGCGGGCGCCGTCCTGCTCCTGGCCGCCGCCCTCCTGATCCGCCCCCGCGTCCGCCGCTGACGTTGCCGGTCCCGCGTACGCGACCGGGCTCGCACGCCACCAGGCCCACGTACGCCGCCGGGCTCGCACGCCATCAGGCCCGCGTCCGTCGTCGGCCCCGCGCCTCGCCGCCGGGCGCTCCCGGTCGCGGCGATAGGGTCGGGGCGTGAACAAGAACATCCCCGACCCCGGGTTCGCCGACGACGACGGCTCCGCGGACCCCCGCCTCGCCGCCGCCCTGGAGGCCTGGTCGAAGGACCGCACCGCGCACGGCCCCGTGCTGGAGGCGCTGAGGGACGCCCGCCTCCTCGTCCCCGTGGTCGCCGTCCTCGGCGAGGTCGAGGTGGACGAGAACGGCCTGCGCCGGGAGAAGACCAGCGACATGGCCGTACCGACCCTGAAGGCCGGCGACCGCACCGCGCTGCCCGCCTTCACCTCCACCGAGGCGCTGGCCCTGTGGGACCCGGCCGCCCGCCCCGTCGCCGTCCCGCTGGGACAGGCGCTGCGCGCCGCCGCGCACGAGAAGGCGGACACGATCGTGCTGGACCTGGCCGGACCGGTGGCCTACGAGCTGAACCGCCCGGCGCTGCTGGCGCTGGCCGAGGGCCGCACCGCCCTCGACCCGTCGGCCGACCCGGCCGTCGCGGACGCGGTCCGCGCGACGGTCGCCGCCGAGCCCGCGGTGGGGCTGGCGTACCTGCTGCCGGGGGAGCGGGACGGGATGCTCGCGCTGGTGCTGGACGACCCGGAGGCCGCCCCGGCCGTGGTCCGCTCGCTGGCGGGACGGCTCGCGGAGGACGAGACGCTGAGGGCCCGCCTGCTGCGCGGTCTCGACCTGGCAGTGGTGCCGGCCGGGACCTCGCTGCCGGGCGAGCCCCTGTACGTGCGCTGAGTTGTACGTGCAGCTGTACGTGCGCTGAGCCGTACGTGCGCCGGGCGCGCGGCGTCGGGCGCGGCGCGCCGGTGGCGGCGTCAGCCCCAGACGGGGCCCGTGTACTTCTCGCCCGGGCCCTGCCCCGGCTCGTCCGCGACGGTCGAGGCCTCGCGGAAGGCGAGCTGCAGCGACTTCAGGCCGTCCTTCAGCGGGGCGGCGTGGAAGGAGCTGATCTCGGTGGCGCTCGCGTCCAGCAGGCCGGCCAGCGCGTGGATCAGCTTGCGTGCCTCGTCGAGGTCCTTGTACTTGTCGCCCTCGTCGGTGAGGCCGAGGTTGACCGCGGCGGCGCTCATCAGGTTCACGGCGACCGTCACGATGACCTCGACGGCGGGGACCTCCGCGATGTCACGGGTCATGGCGTCGAAGTCGGGCGTCTCAGAACTCTCACTCATGCCCCACACGATAGGCGCAGGCCCGGCCCCGTCCTCGCGCGGGACCACCGCCGTCGCGCGCGCGGCACCGCGTTGGCGGGGCGCCCGGCGACCTGCTAATCTTGTGTCCACGACCGGCCGGACACGTGTGTCGCGAGACCATGGACCCGGCCCACAAGTGGAGTCCTTCGAACTCCCACCTGGCTGCCCGCAGGGCGGCGGGTCACCGGTCAGCGGAAGCCGTCCTTCCAGGACGTCGTTCCGCCGAATGCGCGCCCCGCGACGATCGCGGCGGTGCTCCGGTAGCAGTTCGAGGAGCCCCGCCTGTGAGACCGTGCGGGGCATTTTTCGTGTCCCGGCGCGGTTAGGTCCCACGAAGACACAGACGTCCGCGGCTGTCACACCAGGCTGCCGCGTGGTGCTACCGAGGAGGATCCATCAGCGCCGAGCCCCGCATCAACGACCGGATTCGCGTTCCCGAGGTGCGACTTGTCGGTCCCAGCGGCGAGCAGGTCGGGATTGTCCCGCTTGCCAAGGCCCTGGAGCTTGCGCAGGAGTACGACCTGGACCTGGTCGAGGTCGCGGCGAACGCCCGTCCGCCCGTGTGCAAGCTCATGGACTACGGGAAGTTCAAGTACGAGTCGGCCATGAAGGCCCGTGAGGCGCGCAAGAACCAGGCGCACACGGTCATCAAGGAGATGAAGCTCCGGCCGAAGATCGACCCGCACGACTACGACACCAAGAAGGGTCACGTCGTCCGGTTCCTCAAGCAGGGTGACAAGGTCAAGATCACGATCATGTTCCGCGGTCGTGAGCAGTCCCGCCCCGAGCTGGGCTACCGACTGCTGCAGCGTCTCGCGGAGGATGTGGCCGACCTCGGGTTCGTCGAGTCGAACCCGAAGCAGGACGGCCGCAACATGATCATGGTCCTCGGTCCGCACAAGAAGAAGACCGAGGCGATGGCCGAGGCCCGCGAGGCCCAGGCGGCCCGCAAGGCGGACGCGAAGGCCAACCCCGGCAAGTCGCAGAACGCCGCCGAGGCCGAGGCTTCCGCCGACGTCCAGGCCGAGGCCCCCGCCGACGGCCAGGCAGAGGCTTCGACCGACGCCTGATCCTCCTGGACGCACGTCCGGGATTGTCCAGCACAACAGAGCGACGCTCCGTACCGTGCCCGGCCTGGCCGCCGACAGGCAGCCGAACCGGGCACCGGAGCGCCACCGACGAGGAGAGAACGGCGCTATGCCGAAGAACAAGTCGCACAGCGGTGCCAGCAAGCGCTTCAAGATCACCGGCTCCGGCAAGGTGCTCCGCGAGCGCGCCGGCAAGCGCCACCTGCTCGAGCACAAGTCGTCCCGTCTGACGCGTCGCCTGACCGGCAACGCCGAGATGGCCCCGGGCGACGCCAAGAAGATCAAGAAGCTTCTCGGCAAGTGACGCCCCGGCGGCCCTGCCGCCGGACGTCAGTCAGACCGGGACCCAAGTCGTTTCCGGGCCGTGTGACCAACCACCGCGGCCCCGCTACAAGGAGTTAAAAAGTGGCACGCGTCAAGCGGGCAGTCAACGCCCACAAGAAGCGCCGGGCGATCCTCGAGCAGGCCTCCGGCTACCGCGGTCAGCGTTCGCGCCTGTACCGCAAGGCCAAGGAGCAGGTCACCCACTCGCTGGTCTACAACTACAACGACCGCAAGAAGCGCAAGGGCGACTTCCGTCAGCTGTGGATCCAGCGCATCAACGCCGCTGCCCGCGCCAACGGCATGACCTACAACCGCTTCATCCAGGGTCTGAAGGCCGCCAACGTCGAGGTGGACCGCAAGATCCTCGCGGAGCTCGCCGTCAACGACGCCACCGCCTTCGCGGCCCTGATCGAGGTCGCCCAGAAGGCGCTCCCCGCGGACGTGAACGCGCCGAAGGCCGCGTGACGTCTGCCGGTGGACACCGGCTGTGACACCCCGGACCCGCAGGCCTGACGGCCTGCGGGTCCGGACGTGTGTGGGCCCCGGCCCCCTGCCCGGCCTCCCGGACGGCTCCCGCCCCCGGCGGAGCCTGCTGTCCGGCCGCGCGCCTCGTCCGGTCCCACCAGCGACACCCGGCCTGCGGCCCCACGACACCGGCCTCCGTGACACCCGGCCGCAGCGGCGGCGGCTCCGGTGACCGCCGGCCTCCGCGACACCTGGCTCCGGCGACCACCGGTCCCGGCAACAGCGGCTCCGGCGACCACGGGTCTCCGGCAACCAACGGCTCCGGCGGTCACCGGTACCGTCGAGCCCCGCCACGGGGACACTCGGCATCCCGCCGTGGGCCTCGTGCCGGGGCCGCGCGTCCCCGCCCCGTCGCCGGACAGGCGCCGCAGCCCCGGCTCCCCGCCGGAGCCGAGGCCCCTCCGCTTCCCGCTTCTTCCGAAGGTGAGCCCATGCCCTCCGCAGCCCCCGAGCTGATCTCCCCGCGTTCCCCTCGTGTCGCCGCAGCCCGGCGGCTGGCGAAGCGGAACTTCCGGAGCAAGGAGCGGCTCTTCCTCGCCGAGGGGCCGCAGGCGGTCCGCGAGGCGGCGGCGCACCGCGGGGAGGACGGCGCGGCCACGCTGGTGGAGCTGTTCACCACGCCCGAGGCGGCCGACCGTTACCCGGACATCGTCGGCGAGGCCCGCGCGGCCGGCGCCCGGGTCCACCTGGCCGACGAGCAGGTGATCGCCGACATCTCGACCACCGTCACCCCGCAGGGCCTGGTCGGCGTCTGCCGCTTCCTGGACACCCCGTTCGAGGAGATCCTCCGCGCCCGCCCGAAGCTGGTCGCCGTCCTCGCCAACGTCCGCGACCCCGGCAACGCGGGCACCGTGCTGCGCTGCGCCGACGCGGCGGGCGCCGAGGCCGTGGTGCTCACCGACGCCTCCGTGGACCTCTACAACCCGAAGGCCGTCCGCGCCTCCGTCGGCTCCCACTTCCACCTGCCGGTGGCGGTCGGCGTGCCCGTCGAGCGGGCCGTCGCCGGGCTCAAGGAGGCCGGGGTGAGCGTGCTGGCCGCCGACGGCGCCGGCACCCACGACCTCGACCACGAGCTGGACACCGGCTCCATGGGCGGACCCACCGCCTGGGTCTTCGGCAACGAGGCCTGGGGCCTGCCCGAGGAGACCCGCGCGCTCGCGGACGCCGTGGTGCGCGTCCCGATCCACGGGAAGGCCGAGAGCCTCAACCTCGCCACGGCCGCCGCGGTGTGCCTCTACGCGTCCGCCCGTGCACAGCGCGCCTCCGGAGGGTGCCGCTCCGTCACCGACAGCTAGTAGGGTGACTGCCTCGGGGGCCCTCCCAACAGACAGAGGCGGGTACGGGGATGAGCGTCGGCACCAGGACACCAACGGGCACGCCGTCCGGCACCGCGCCGGGCGCGCGGCCCCCGCGCGAGGACGCGCCGGACCCGCCCGCGGTGGGCCCCGACGAGCTCCCCGACGGTCTGGTGGTCGCCGACGAGCGCGGCCGGGTGGTCTGCTTCAACGCGGCCGCCGAGCGCATCACCGCCACCCCGGCCGACGAGGCCCTCGGTCTGTCCCTGGAGCGGGCCCTCCCGCTGGAGGACCTGGAGGGCCGCCGCTGGTGGCGGCTGACCGACCCCTACGACGGACTGACCATCCGCACCCGCCAGCCCGAGCGCAACCTGCTGCTGCCCGGCGGCCGCGAGGTCCTGGTCTCCGCCCGGTACGTCCGTGAGCGCCCCACCGGCCCGGTCCGCCGGGTGGTGGTGTGCCTGCGCGACACCGAGGCCCGCCGCCGCACCGAGCGCAGCCACGCCGAGCTGATCGCCACGGTCGCCCACGAGCTGCGCTCGCCGCTCACCTCCGTCAAGGGGTTCACGGCCACCCTGCTGGCCAAGTGGGAGCGCTTCACCGACGACCAGAAGCGGCTGATGCTGGAGACCGTCGACGCGGACGCCGACCGCGTCACCCGGCTGATCGCCGAGCTCCTCGACATCTCCCGCATCGACTCCGGCCGCCTGGAGCTGCGCCGCCAGCCCGTCGACATCGCCGCCGCCGTCGACCGCCACATCCAGGCCTACGTCGCCGCCGGCCAGAGCCCCGACCGGTTCCTGCTGCGCGTCGAGCGGCCGCTGCCCGGCCTGTGGGCCGACCCCGACAAGATCGACCAGGTGCTCGGCAACCTGCTGGAAAACGCCGTGCGCCACGGCGGCGGGACTGTCACCATCGACGTCACGGCCCACGCCTCGCCCCGCGAAGGGGAGGAGGCAGCCACGTCGGTCACGGTGAGCGACGAGGGCCCCGGCATCCCGGAGGAGTCCATGAACCGCGTCTTCACCCGCTTCTGGCGGGGCAGCAAGCGCGGCGGCACCGGCCTCGGGCTCTACATCGTCAAGGGCATCGTCGAGGCCCACTCCGGGGTCATCACGGTCGGGCGGGCCGCCTCCGGCGGCGCCCAGTTCCGATTTACCCTGCCCGTGGGCACCCCGGCGTACCTCCTCTGAGGGACCACCTCCAGAGGTCACCGACGCCGGACCGCGGCCCACGGGCGCATCAGCGCATACCCGCCCCGTTAGACTCGGCCCCTGGCACCTTTGTGTCCCCGTTCCCGGGACACGTCGTCCCACCACCCGGACGGCGGCCCAGGACAGGCCGTCCCGGCGGGGCCACTCCAGCCAGCCAATCGGAAGAGCACGGGAAGAGATGTCGGCACCGAATAAGTCGTACGACCCGGTAGAGGTCGAGGCGTTGAAACCGGAAAACATCGAGCGCATGCGGGACGAGGCGCTCGCCGCCTTCGCCGCCGCCGACTCGCTCGAGGCCCTCCAGGAGGCGAAGACCGCCCACGCCGGCGGCGCCTCGCCGCTGGCTCTCGCCAACCGCGAGATCGGCGCCCTGCCGCCGCAGGCCAAGGCCGAGGCGGGCAAGCGCGTGGGCCAGGCCCGCGGCGCCGTCAACAAGGCCCTCGCCGTCCGTCAGGCGGAGCTGGAGGCCGAGCGCGACGCCCGTGTCCTGGTTGAGGAGTCGGTGGACGTCACCCTCCCCTACGACCGCGTCCCGGCCGGCGCCCGCCACCCGCTGACCACCATGATGGAGCGCGTCGCGGACGTCTTCGTCTCGATGGGCTACGAGATCGCCGAGGGCCCCGAGGTCGAGGCGGAGTGGTTCAACTTCGACGCCCTGAACTTCGGCCCGGACCACCCGGCCCGGCAGATGCAGGACACGTTCTTCGTGGACGGCCCGCAGGGGGCCGACGGCGAGTCCGGTGTCGTGCTGCGCACCCACACCTCGCCGGTGCAGGCGCGCACCCTGCTCGAGCGTGAGGCGCCGGTCTACGTGGTCTGCCCCGGCCGCGTCTACCGGACCGACGAGCTGGACGCCACGCACACCCCGGTCTTCCACCAGATCGAGCTCCTCGCCGTCGACGAGGGCCTGACCATGGCCGACCTCAAGGGCACCCTGGACCACATGGTGCAGGCGCTGTTCGGCGCGGACATGAAGACCCGGCTGCGGCCGAACTTCTTCCCGTTCACCGAGCCGTCCGCCGAGATGGACATGCTCTGCTACGTCTGCAAGGGCGAGTCCATCGGCAACCCCGACCGGCCCTGCCGCACCTGCTCCAGCGAGGGCTGGATCGAGCTCGGCGGCTGCGGCATGGTCAACCCGCGGGTGCTCACCGCCTGCGGCGTCGACCCGGAGAAGTACAGCGGCTTCGCCTTCGGGTTCGGCATCGAGCGGATGCTGATGTTCCGCCACAACGTCGAAGACATGCGAGACATGGTCGAGGGTGACGTCCGGTTCACCCGGCCGTTCGGGATGGAGATCTGATGCGGGTCCCGCTTTCTTGGCTGCGGGAGTACGTCGACCTGCCGGCGACGGAGACCGGGCGCGACGTCCAGGCCAAGCTCATTTCGGCCGGTCTGGAGGTCGAGACCGTCGAGCAGCTCGGCGCCGACCTCAAGGGCCCCCTCGTCGTCGGCCAGGTACTGACCATCGAGGAGCTGGAGGGCTTCAAGAAGCCCATCCGCTTCTGCACCGTCGACGTCGGCCAGGCCAACGGCACCGGTGAGCCCCAGGAGATCGTCTGCGGCGCCCGGAACTTCTCCGTGGGCGACAAGGTCGTCGTGGTCCTGCCCGGCGCCACCCTGCCCGGCGGCTTCCACATCGCCGCCCGCAAGACGTACGGCAAGACCTCGCACGGCATGATCTGCTCCACCGACGAGCTCGGCATGGGCGACGACGGCACGCACGGCATCATCGTGCTGCCGCCGGAGCACGAGGCCGGCACCGACGCGATCGAGCTGCTCGAGCTGGTCGACGAGGTCCTCGACATCGCGGTCACCCCCGACCGGGGCTACTGCCTGTCGATGCGCGGCGTCGCCCGCGAGACGGCCACCGCCTACGGCCTGCCGCTGCGCGACCCGGCGCTGCTCGACGTGCCCGCGCCCAACGCGTTCGGCTACCCCGTCCAGATCACCGACCCGCGCGGCTGCGACCGGTTCACCGCCCGCACCGTCACCGGCATCGAGCCGGAGACCCGGTCCCCGATCTGGCTCAAGCGCCGCCTCCAGAAGGCCGGCATGCGCCCGATCTCGCTGGCCGTCGACATCACCAACTACGTGATGCTGGAGCTCGGCCAGCCGCTGCACGCCTACGACCGCACCCGCGTCCAGGGCGCGATCGGCGTGCGCCGCGCCGAGAAGGGCGAGAAGCTCACCACGCTCGACGACGTGACCCGCACCCTCGACCCCGAGGACCTGGTCATCGTCGACGACCGCGGGCCGATCGGCCTGGCCGGCGTCATGGGCGGCGCCCACACCGAGATCGGCGACGGCCTGGAGAGCCACACCACCGAGGTGGTCATCGAGGCCGCGCACTTCGACCCGATCGCCATCGCCCGCACCGCGCGCCGGCACAAGCTGTCCAGCGAGGCCTCCCGCCGCTTCGAGCGGGGCGTCGACCCGCTGGCCGCGGCGGCCGCCGCGCAGCGCACCGTCGACCTGCTGGTGCTGCTGGCCGGCGGCACCGCCGACGCCGGCGTCACCGAGGTCGCCGCGCCCTCCGCGCCGGCCACCATCACCATCCCCGCCGACCACCCCGACAAGGTGGCGGGCATGGCGTACGGCCGTGAGACGGTGGTGCGCCGCCTGCAGGAGATCGGCTGCGACGTCTACGGGCAGGACGAGCTGGTCGTGTCCGTGCCGTCCTGGCGGCCCGACCTGACCGACCCGAACGACCTCGCCGAGGAGGTCATCCGGCTCGAGGGCTACGAGAACCTGCCCTCCACGCTGCCCCGGCCCCCGGCCGGACGCGGGCTCACCCCCCGCCAGCGGCTGCACCGCCGGATCGGCCGCGCGCTGGCCGCCGCCGGCTACGTCGAGGCGCTCAACTACCCGTTCATGGGCACCGCCGTCCTCGACCAGCTGCAGGTTCCCGCCGACGACCCGCGGCGCACCCTGGTGACCCTCGCCAACCCGCTCTCCGACGAGGAGCCGGCGCTGCGCACCACGCTGCTGCCGGGCCTGCTCGGCGCGCTGCGGCGCAACGACGGCCGCGGATCGCACGACCTCGCGCTCTTCGAAGCGGGTCTGGTCTTCCACCCGAAGGCCGAGCGGAGCGTCGCCGGCATCCTGCCGGTGCAGAGCCGGCCCGCCGACGAGGACCTCGCGACCCTCCAGGCCGCGCTGCCCGACCAGCCCAAGCACGTCGCGGTCGTCCTGGCCGGCGCCCGTGAGCAGGCCGGCTGGTGGGGCAAGGGACGCCCGTCCGACTGGGCCGACGCCGTCGAGGCGGCCCGGATCCTCGCCCGTGAGGCGGGGACCGGGCTGATCGTCCGCAAGGGCCAGTACGAGCCGTGGCACCCGGGCCGCTGCGCCGAGCTGGTGGTCGTGCTCGACGGCGAGGAGCGGGTGATCGGCCACGCCGGCGAACTGCACCCCGGCGTGCTCAAGACGCTGGGCCTGCCGGCCCGCACCTCGGCCATGGAGATCGACCTGGACGCGCTGGAGCGCGCCTCGGCCGGTGTGCCGAGCGCGCCGCGGATCTCCGCCATGCCGGTCGCCACCCAGGACGTGGCGCTCGTCGTCGACCAGGCCGTCCCGGCCGCCGAGGTCGAGGCCGCGCTGCGCGAGGGGGCGGGCGAACTGCTGGAGGCCATCCGGCTGTTCGACGTGTACCGCAACGAGGAGCAGCTGGGCGACGGCCGCAAGTCCCTCGCCTACGCGCTGCGCTTCCGCGCCGCCGACCGGACGCTGACCGCGGACGAGGCCTCGGCAGCGCGCGACGCCGCGGTCGCCACGGCCGCCGAGCGCTTCGGCGCGGTGCTGCGCGGGGCGTGACCGCCGGGCCGCCGGGGGCCGTACCCGGACGCGGGCCCGTCCTCCTCACCGGAGGGCGGGCCCGCTCGCTTACGGGGAGAAGGAGGGCGGGCCCGCTCCCGTGCCGGGGAAGGGCGGACGGCGGGCCGGCGTCGGTGGCGTGAGGGGGGAGACGGCGGCCCGCCGAGCGACCAGGCAACCGCGCCGGCCCGGCGTGGCGTAAGCACGCGTACCGGCCCTCATGTGGCGTTTCCTTCGCACCCCGTGTGAACCGGGACCCACTACCCTGACGGAACCGAGGCACCGGAGGGGACCCCACATGACCCCGAGACAGCCCAACACCCTGCTGGACGCGCTCCTCGACGAGGCGGGCGTCTCGCACGCCGGTCTGGCCGCCCGGGTGAACGCCGCGGGGCAGGCCCGCGGTCTGACCCTGCGCTACGAACACACCGCCGTGGCCCGGTGGCTGAAGGGGCAGCGGCCCCGCGGCCAGGTGCCCGACCTGATCTGCGAGGTGCTCTCCGCCCGGCTGCGCCGCCCGGTCACCCTGGACGACATCGGCCTCGGCGTCCCCGGCGCGCCCGCCTCGCCGCACGCCGGTTCGCTGTCCGGCTTCGTGGACCGCGCCACCGCGCTGTGGCGCTCCGACGAACTCCAGCGGCCGCACGTCCTCGGCGCGCCCGCCGTCACCGGGACGCCGGCCGTGATGCCGGTGTGGGAGTGGGAGAACCCGCCGGAGGACGCCGACGTCTCCCGCGGCGGCAGCCTCCGGGTGTCCCCGGACGACATCGAGACGCTGCGGGCGGCGCGCACCCACTACGAGCACATGTACCGCAAGGCCGGCGGGGTGGCGACCCGCGCCCGGGTGGTCGGCTTCCTCAACAACGAGGCGGCGCCGCTGCTGCGGGGCAGCTACCCCGACTCCACCGGACGCCAACTGCACCGGGCCACCGGTGCGTTGGTGGCCGTGGCCGGGATCTGCGCCTACGACTCCGACGTCCAGGGCCTCGCCCAGCGGTACTTCCACCAGGCGCTGCGGCTGGCGAAGGCCAGCGGGGACCGGGGGCTGGGCGCCTACGTCATCGCCCTGCTCGTCAACCAGGCCCTGTTCATGCGGGAGTTCCGCCAGGCCGTCGCCTTCGCGGAGGCCGCGTTACGCACGGCCGGGCCTGACATCACCCCGGCCCTCGCCTCCGACCTGTACGCCATGCAGGCCAAGGCGTACGCGCACCTCGGCGACGGCGCGGGGGCGCTCGCCCGGATCAGGCGGGCCGAGGACGCCGCCGAGCGCATCCACCGCGGACACGAACCCGACGAGACGGGTTACGTCCAGCCGGGCCTGGTCAACGTGCAGGTGGCGGAGGCACTGCTGAGCCTCGGCGACCTGACCGCCGCCGGGACGCACGCCGAGGCCGCGGTCGGCACTCCGGCGCACGACCGCGGCCGGGTGCACCGACTGGCCATGCTCAGCCAGGTCGAACTGCGCCGCGGGGACGCGGACAAGGCGGCGGCCACCGCCGCGGAGATGGCCGGGCTGGCCCGCGGCGTGGAGTCCCAGCGGCTGCGGGACCGGCTGCGCACGGTGCGCGAACACCTGCTGCGCAGCGACTGCGCGAGCACCCGCGAGGCGGCCGAACTCATCGACGCGGCGCTGCGCGTGCCGCTGCGGTAGGCCCCGCACGAGCCGTGCCGCGAGCCGGTCCGCTCCCCCATGGGCCCTGCTGCCGGCCCCCGCGCTGCTGCGATATTGCCACTCACTCGTCGAGAACCGTCGAAAGGTGGCAGAAACATGCAGTGGGTGAAACTGAGTGAGCAACCGGTGTACGGAAACCGCTGGTTCGACGTCAACCTGACCGACGTCCGGCTGCCCGACGGACGGCGCCTGGACCACTACCTGATCCGCATGCGGCCCGTCGCCGTGGCCACGATCGTCAACGAGGCCGACGAGGCGCTGCTGCTGTGGCGGCACCGGTTCATCACCGACAGCTGGGGGTGGGAGCTGGCCGCCGGGGTGGTGGAGGACGGGGAGGACCTCGCGGCGGCGGCGGCGCGCGAGCTGGAGGAGGAGACCGGCTGGCGGCCGGGGCCGCTGCGGCACCTGATGAGCGTCGAGCCGAGCAACGGGCTCACGGACGCGCGGCACCACGTGTACTGGGCGGACCGCGGGGAGTTCGCCGGGCATCCGGTGGACGACTTCGAGTCGGAGCGGCGGGAGTGGGTGCCGCTGAAGGTCGTCCCCGACCTGATCGCCCGGGGCGAGGTGCCCGCCTCCGGCATGGCGGCCGCGCTGCTGCTCCTGCACCACCTGCGGCTCGGCCACGACCCGGCGGCCTGACCCGCCGACGGCCCGGCCCGGCGCCTAGGGGGCGGGGGAGGGGGCGCCCTCCGCGCCCTCTCCCGCGGCCTCCCCCGCGCCTTCTCCCGCGGCCAGCGGCGAGCGGGCCAGGACGACGCAGCCGAGGGCGATCAGGGCCAGCCCGGCCAGCTGCGGCAGCAGCCACCAGCCGGTGCGCACCTGCTCACCGAACAGCGTCACCCCGTAGCAGACGCTGATCAGCGCGTCGCCGAGGGTGAGCTGCGGCTGCACCGCGACCAGCGAGCCGGCCTGGAGGGCGTTCTGCAGCAGGAACAGCGCGCCCACACCCACGACGGCCGTGGCGTAGAGCTGCCACGCCGTCAGCAGCGCCCCCACGCCGCCGGCGTCCAGCCGTGCCATCGCGTCCTTCATCAGCGCCGCGGTCAGCGAGTACGCGCAGGCCGCCGCCAGGCCCAGCAGCGCGCCGCGGGCGTCGCCGTGGGTGGCCCGCGCGGCGACGATCAGCGCGGTCTCGAAGGCGGCCGTCGCCAGCAGTGCGAGGACCCAGGTCTCCCCGTCGACGCCGTCGCGTCCGCCCACCGGGTCGGCGGCGGCGAGGGCGAGCGCCAGCCCGCCCGTCACCGCTGCCACCCCGGCCCACAGGCGGCCCCGCACCCGGGTGCGGGTGATCAGGCCGGCGATCAGCAGGGTCGCCGGGAGCTCGATCACGAAGATCGGCTGGACCAGGGCGATCGGCCCGGTGGCCAGGGCCACCGCCTGGCAGACCGCGGCCACGATCACCATGGCGATGCCGGCCAGCCACACCTTCTGCCGCAGCAGCCGCCCGAAGAGGGACAGCCGCATCGTCTGGTCGTCGGGGATCCGGCGGGCGGCCTGGCGCTGGAGCACCGTTGCCGTGCCGTTGCTGAGCGCGGTGAGCACGGCGAAGAGGACGCTGATCACCCGCACCATCATGCGCGCGTGCGGCCCGGGGGACGCGGTGCGACGTGCGACCGTGCGAGTGGTGCGCACGGTCGTGCCGCCGCGGGGGCTCGGTTCCGCGCGAGGGCTCAGTTGCCCAGGGCCTGCCAGACGGTCACGGCCAGCGCTCCCACGGAGGCGAGCGTGGCCACCGCCCGCAGGGGCCAGCGGTTGCGTTCCAGCGCGGTCACCCGCTCGGCGAGGGCGTCCAGTTCCTTCGCCGTCTCCTTGGCGCGGTGGCCGAGCAGGGCCAGCCCGCCGTCGACGCGTGCCTGTGCCACGTCGCAACGGCGGCGCAGCTCGGCGACCTCCTTGGGCACCACCAGCTGTTCAGGGGTGGCGTTCACCGTTCGCTCCTTCCCTCACCGACCCCCGGCCTCGGCCGGCCGATGGTCGTACCCAGCAGTCAACAACGCCAGGGGGAAGCCTGGGAGAGTGTGCGTCTGGCATATGCACACCCCTCGCTCACACGGAGTGTGAAACGCCGTCACGCACCGTCGCCGGCGCCGTCGTCGTCATCGGCGTCGGTGTGGCGGATCACCAGCACCGGACAGGCGGCGTGCTGCACGCAGTGCTGGGACACCGACCCCAGCAGCAGTCCGGAGAAGCCGCCGAGTCCGCGCGCCCCCACCACCAGCAGTTCGGCCCCCCGGGACGCGTCGATCAGCACGCCCGCTGCCGTGCCGTACCGCACCTCGCTGTGGACGCCCACCGGCGGCCGCGCGCCCACCGTCTCCCGCACCGCCTCCTCGAGTTCCTCGAGCGCGCGCGTCCGCAGGGCCGCCTCGTCGCTGCTGGGCGGGGGCAGCCACCCCAGGCTGCCGTGGAAGTGCGGGAAGTCCCAGGCGTTCAGCGCCTCCACCGTCCCCCCGGTGCGCTCCGCGTACCGGACCGCCCACCGCAACGCGGTCCTGGACGGGTCCGACCCGTCCACGCCGACCACCACGCGGCCCGGCACCCCCTGCTCCCGCTGGTCGGTCATGGTTCCTCCTCCATCGGCGCCGGGCGCCACTGAAAGCGCGCCATATCGTGACAAACAGTACATTCGACAGGCATCACCACGCTGATCGTCGCGCACCAGTGAAAGGGGTAGGCCGCCCGGCCTGAACGCCATGGACCTCGAGTTTCTTCAGCCCCTGTACGAGGCGGACGGCCCGGTGGCCTCCGTGCACCTGGACACCACCCGTTCGTCCCACGACGCCGAGAAACAGATCGAACTGCGCTGGCGCGCGGCGCGCCGGTCACTGGCCGAGCAGGGCGCGGACGAGGAGACGCTCGCCGCCCTCGACGAGGTGGTCGGCGGCGTCGCCGACGTGCCGGGCCCACAGGGGGAGGCCCTGTTCGCCTCGGGCGGCAGAGTCCTGGGCGCCTTCACCCTGGCCGAACCCCCCGCCTCCGACAGCGCCCTGGTGCTCCCCGTCGCCGACCCGCTGGGCCTCGCCGTCGACCGCGACCACCAGTTGCCCCACGTGGTGGTCGCCGTGGATCGCGAGGGCGGCGACGTGTACGCCTACCCGGCCGCCGCGCACGAGGAGTCCTACCGGCGCACCTTCAACGGCAGCACCCTCCACATCACCCGCGTCAAGGCGGGCAAGGAGGCCCAGAAGTCCTACCACCGGCGATCGGTCCAGGTGTGGTCGGAGAACACCGGACAGGCCGCGGACGGTGTTCGTGAGGCGGCCGCCGACGTGGACGCCGCCGTCGTCCTGGTCGCCGGCGACCCCAAGGCGATCGGGCTGCTGCGCGAGCACCTGACCGACCGACCGCCGCACGGGCGGATCGTCTACGTCGAGGGGGGCCGCACCGACGACTCCGCCCGGGAGGGCCTGCGGGAGAGCGCCGACGAGGCGATCCGCGAGGCCATGGAAGCCGCCCACCGCGAGGTGCTGGACCGGCTGGAGGCCGAGACGGCGGGCGGACGCGCCCTGCAGGGCATTCCCGCCGTCCAGCAGGCGCTGACCGAGGGGCGGGTGGAGACCCTGCTGCTCTCCGCCGACCGCTCGGGCGACCCGGACCTCTACGCCTCCCGGACCGACCCCCAGCTCCTGGGCACCGACCCCGCCGAACTCGGCGACGCATCCGCCCTGTTCAGCGCTCCCGCCGGCACGCTGCTGCTGCGCGCGGCCGCGCTGAGCGGGGCGAACTTCACCGAGCTGCTGCCCCCGGTCTCCGCCACGGACGGCGTGGCGGCCCTGCTGCGCTACTGAGCGGCCGGGCCCACCCGGCGCCGCTGGCACCTGGCGCCGCAGGGACCCGGCGCCGCACGGACCCGGCGCCGCAGGGACCCTCTGCGCCCGGGGACGGGTGCTGCGCCGTTCGGGTCTGCGCCGTTCGGCGCGCCCGCCGGGGTGGCGCCGCCCTGGTGCGAGCCCGCCGGGGTGACGTCGCCGCCGGGTGATGCCGCCCTGGTGCGGGCCCGGCGGAGTGGCGCCGCCGGGGTGACGTCGCCGCCGAGGTGACGCCGCCCTGGTGCGCGCCCGGCGGAGTGGCGCCGCCCGGGGTGAGGCCGCCGGGGTGCGGCCGTCCGGGCGCCTCCTCACGGGCGGCGTGCTCTCAGACGACGTGTTCTCAGACGAACAGGACGCTGGAGGCCGCAGGCACGTCGAGCGACCCGGCCCGCCGCGGCACGCCGTCCTCGTCGAGGTCGAACCAGGTCACGTCCCCCGACCGCTCGTTGGCCGCGTACAGCCGGCCGCCGGACGGGTGCAGCACCAGGTCGCGCGGCCAGCTCCCGCCGCACGGGACGGAGGTGAGGACCTCCAGGCGCTCCCCGTCCTGCGACACCGCGAGGACCACCACGGTGTCGGTGCCGCGCACCGCCGCCCACAGCCGCCGCCCGTCGAGGGAGATCACCGGGGCGGAGGGCTGGACGTGCGCGTCCGTGCCGTCCGGGAAGAGCGGGTGCTCGCCGACCGCCCGCAGCTCCCCGGCCGCGGCGTCCCACCGGCAGACGGTGACCACCGGGCGCAGCTCGCCGAGCACGTACACGTGCGTGCCGCGCGGGTGGACGACCAGATGGCGCGGGCCGGTCCCGGGCGGCAGCTCCAGCGCCCCGTGCAGGCGCAGCTCCCCGGAGGCCGCGTCCAGCTCGCACACCCGCACCTCGTCGGTGCCCAGGTCCACGCTCAGCACCCAGCGGCCCGACGCCTCGGGCACCACGACCTGGTGGGCGTGCGGACCCTCCTGCCGGTCGGCGTCCGGACCGGACCCCTTGTTGCCCAGCAGCCCGCTCGGGGCGCCCGGGGCGCCGTCCGCGGCCAGCGGGAGCGCCGTGACGCTGCCGGAGCTGTAGTTGGCCGTCACCAGGTGGCCGCCGGCCACGGCCAGATGCGTCGGATCGGCCCCTCCCACCGGCACCGGACGGCCGATCGGCTCCGGCGTGGGCCCGGAGACGTCGTAGGCGGCCACCGCTCCCTCGGCCGTCTCCGACACGCAGTACAGGACCGGTCCTCCCGGCCCCCGCCCGAGGACCAGGTACGACGGGTTGGGCACGGTGGCGACGGCGTCCGTCGCAGTCAGCGCCCCGGTGCCGGGATCGACGGTGGTCTGCACGATCCCCCGCCCGCCGTTCGTCGTGAACGAACCGATGAAAGCTCTCTGCGCGCCTGTGGTCGTCATGATGATCAGCCTAGGAGCCGACCCGGCGCACCGCGCGCAGGATCCACCCCGCGAGATGCCCTGAACGCACCAATCACCGCGGAGCCCGATTGCGGCCGGTCGCGGCCTCGGTGAGGGTGAGGAGCAGAAGCCCCGGCCGGGACCTGGAGGGGCGCCCGCGCGGCCGACCCGAGGACCGGAGCACTCATGGGCAACTTCCCCCAGGCGATCGGCCGCACCGGTGTCCGCGCCGCCGGCGCCGACACCGTACGGCGCACAGCACGCGGGAAGGGCGGCACGCGATGAACATCCGACGCCTCGTCGTCTTCGGCGGCACCGGCGACCTGACCGGGCGTTACCTCCTGCCGGCCCTGGCCGCCCTGTACGCCGCCGGGCACATCGACGACCGGTTCACCCTGATCGCCGGCAGCCGGGAGGACTGGGACGGCGAACGGTACCGGCAGTGGGCCGCCGCCCAGTTCGAACGCCACGGCGCCGGCCTGCCCGACGACGCCGTGCGCGCCGTCACGGCCGCCTGCGACTACCGCAAGGCCGACGTCACCGACCCCGCCGAGGTGGCCGCCCTCATCGCCGGGAACGACCCGGTGGCCGTCTACCTGGCCCTGCCGCCCGGACTCTTCGCCGCCACCGTGACCGCCCTGCACGAGGCCGGACTGCCCCGGGGCAGCCGCATCGTGACGGAGAAGCCGTTCGGCGAGAGCCTGCGGGACGCCGAGGAGCTCAACCGGCTGCTCGCCGACGTGCTGCCCGAGCAGGCGGTGTTCCGCGTCGACCACTTCCTGGCCATGACCACCGTGCAGAACCTGCTCGGCAGCCGGCTCGCCAACCGGGTCATGGAACCGATCTGGAACAGCACCCACATCGCCGAGGTGGACATCGTCTGGGACGAGACCCTCGCCCTGGAGGGCCGGGCCGGCTACTACGACCACGTCGGCGCGCTCAAGGACATGATCCAGAACCACCTGCTGCAGATCCTGTGCCTGGTCGCCATGGAACCGCCGCTGACCCTCGGCGAACGGGACCTGCGCGACCGGAAGGTCGACGTGCTGCGCTCGGTGCGCCGCCTGACCGACGCCGACGTCGTCCACCGCACCCGCCGGGCCCGCTACGCCGCCGGGCGCATCGCCGACCACGACGTGCCCGCCTACACCGACGAGGACGGGGTGGACGCGGGACGCCGTACCGAGACCTTCGCCGAGGTCGAGCTGGAACTCGACAGCTGGCGCTGGGCCGGCACCAGGTTCCGGCTGCGCACCGGCAAGGGCCTGGGCCGCGACCGCATGGAGGTCGCGGTGCGCTTCCGGCCCGTCCCGCACCTGCCGTTCGGGCAGGACGAGGACGTCCGGCCCAACGTCCTGCGCTTCGGTCTCGACCCGGAGAGCCTGAGCCTGGACCTCAACGTCGTCGGCTCCCAGGTCGAGAAGCTGACGCAGGTCTCGCTCAGCGCCCGGATGGACCCGCCCGCCCTGCCCGCCTACGGCCAGCTGCTGCTGGACGTGCTGCGCGGCGACCCCGCGCTCTCCATCCGCGGCGACGAGGCCGAGGAGTCCTGGCGGGTCGTCGAGCCGGTGCTGTCCGCCTGGGAGCGGGGCCTGGTGCCGCTGGAGGAGTACCCGGCCGGCTCCGACGGGCCGCCGCGCCGCAACACCCCTGAGCGGCGGGAGGACCTCCTCCACCAGGACGCGGTGCTCCCGAGGTGACCCTGCCCGGCGGAGAACGCCCCCGCCCCGGCGACCGGCGACGCCCGTGCGTCGTGGTCATCGGGGTCTCCGGGGCGGGCAAGTCCACGGTCGCCCGGCTCCTCGCCGAACGGCTCGGACTGCCCTTCGCCGAGGCGGACGACTTCCATCCGCCCGCCAACATCCGCAAGATGTCCTCCGGCGTCCCCCTCGACGACCACGACCGCCGCTCCTGGCTGGAGACGGTGGGGCGCTGGCTGGACGACCACGACGCCGACGGCAGCGGGGGAGTGGTGGCCTGCTCCGCCCTGCGCCGGCGCTACCGCGACGCGCTGCGCGCCTCCTGCCCGTCCGCCCTCTTCCTCCACCTCACCGCCGAGCGCGGGCTCCTCGCGTCCCGGCTCCACGGCCGCACCGGGCACTTCATGCCCGAGACCCTGCTCGACTCCCAGCTCGCCGTCCTCGAGCCGCTCCAGCCCGACGAGCGCGGCGCCACCCTGGACGCCTCGCCGCCGCCCGAGGAGATCGCCCGCCGGGCCGCCGAGGCGGTCACCGAGGCCGAGGCGACCTGAGCCGAGGGCCGCGCGGTGACCGGGCCGCCGGGACCGGACGGGACGCCCCGCGCGGCCGACGGACCGTCACCCGGACGGGCCCGGTGCGCTCGCCCCCCGTCCGCGCCGGGCCCAGGCTGTGAAGGTGGCGGACGACGACTCCGCCTCCGCACCCCGACGAAAGGTGACAGCCATGGCGGGCATCCCGGGCGAGGAGCGACACCACAGGGCAGCGCCCGACGACGGCGTCCGGCCGTCCACCCCGGGGCAGTTCGCCGGCATCGGCATGGTGCTCAGCGGTGTGCTGAGCATCCTCCAGGGCATCACCGGCATCGCCCGGGACCGCCTCTTCGGCTCACCCCGCGCGTACGAGTACCGCTTCGACCTCACGTCCTGGGGATGGATCCACCTGGTCGTCGGGGTCGCCCTGCTGGTCGTCGGCGTCGCCCTGCTCCGCCGGGTCCCCTGGGGACGCTCCGCCGGACTGGCGCTGGCCGGAATCAGCCTGGTGACCCAGTTCATGTTCATCCCCTACTACCCGGTCTGGTGCCTCGCCGTGATGGTCCTGGACCTGATGGTCCTGTGGACCCTGGCCAGGCTCGCCGACTGACGCGGCCGCCCCGGTCCGCCAGGGGGTACGACCTCGAACGCCTGTGCCGCGCGCGGCCGTTCGGGCCTCCGACGGCCCCGGTGCGGCGGTGTGGTCAACCGACAGGTCCGTCGGTAGCGTGCCCGGATGAGCCACGACCGGACGTCACCGCACGCCACCTCCTTCGGCGCCGCGGCCACCGCCTACGCCGAGCACCGCCCGGACTACGCCCACGCCGCCGTCCGCTGGGCCCTCGACGCCGCGCCCGGAGCGCGGGTGCTCGATCTCGGAGCCGGCACCGGCAAGCTCACCGCCACCCTGTCCGCGCTGGGCGCCGACGTGGTCGCGGTCGAGCCCGACCCGAAGATGCTGGCCGAACTGCGCCGCGCCCTGCCCGGCGTCCGGGCCCTGTCCGGCAGTGCCGAGTCGATCCCGCTGCCGGACGGCTCGGTGGACGCCGTGGTGGCCGGCAACGCCATGCACTGGTTCGACATGGCCGTCGCCGGCCCCGAGATCGCCCGGGTCCTCGCCCCCGGCGGAGTGCTGGCCGGCCTGTGGAACACCATGGACGACGCGGTCGACTGGGTCGCCGAGCTCGCCCGTGTCAGCGGCCCCGCGGCCATCGGCCCGCGCGACACCCCCGACAGCTGGCGTGCCCGGACCGCCGCCATGCACCTGCCCGCCGACGGCGGCCCCGCCCGCTTCGGCTCGCCGGAACAGGACCTCTTCCCGCACGGACAGACCCGCACCGCGGACTCCCTCGTCGCGACCCTCGGGACCCGCGCCGGGGTCCTCGTCATGCCGGTCGAGGAACGGCAGGCGCTCCTCGACCGCATCCACGCCTTCCTCGCGGGCCGCCCGGAGACCGCCCACGGCGAGTTCACCCTCCCGCTGCTGACGGGGGTGCTGCGGGTGCGCAAGCTGTGAGCTCCCGGCTCCGGGGCGCACGGTGGTGACCGGCCGGAACGTGCGCCGAGGGCCCGCGACCGCGGCGGCGGGCGCGGGCC
>NZ_JBHTVQ010000082.1:0-24994 GCF_042792855.1 Streptomyces sp. NPDC056600 | reverse complement strand
ATCTCCAGCATCGCCCGGAGCAACCCCGCCGCATACGTCTCGGTCACCCTCCCCGACGCAGCGAAAACCCCCTTCATCGCCGCACCCGATCCAGCGGACGACCCGTGACGTGATGCGGGACATCCATCCGGTGGGCCCCTCCCTCACGCCGGCCGCATGCGCCCGGGCGCTCTGGTGTCGTTGACACGTGACCTCCGTACTAGGACCACTGACTAACCCAGGGCGGAACAACCGACCTGTCGCATGGAAAAGAAGCTACGAGCCCGCCGGCCCCCGAGCGTCCGCGACAAGTGCAATCACCGGGAAACACCCCGCTGACCCACCCCCGTACGGCTACGAACTCCGATTACTCGGTACCCGTGCCTGCCGTGTCACGCTGGTGTGGATTCCGGAACAGGCCGGAAGAGTTCACGGCACACCGGAGCAGAGGGGGAAAATCGTGGGACGTACACCGGAAAGGATCCCGGTACTCGCTTTGTGGAGCGCGCCGCGCTGCCGGTCCACCGCGTTCGCGCGGATGATGACCGAACGCGACGACCATGCCGTCGTCCACGAACCGTTCTCCCGGGTGGTCGACTTCGGCGAGGTGGAGGTCGGTGACCGGATCGCGCACGACGAGCAGGGCGTGCTCACGGCGCTACGCGCCGTCGCCGCGTCGAAGCCGGTGTTCTTCAAGGACACCACGGACTTCCACTACCCGGCGCTCCTCGCCGACGGGGAGTTCCTCGCGGCCGCGACCCACACGTTCATCATTCGCGATCCCGCCGAGGCCATCGCCTCGCACCACAAGCTGAACCCGGACCTGGGCCGCGACGAGATCGGCTTCGCGTGGCTGTACGAGATCTTCACCGCGGTGCAGGCCGCCACCGGAACCACGCCGATCGTGATCGACTCCGACGATCTGCTCGACCGCCCGGCCGAGACCGTGCGCATGTACTGCGAGGCCGCCGGCATCCCCTTCATCCCGGAGGCGCTGAACTGGCAGCCGGGCATGCGCTCGGAGTGGCAGTCGACCAGTAAATGGCACGAGTCGACCAGCCGGACCGCCGGCTTCCAGCGCAGTTCTGGCGCGTCGGCCGAATTGGTCGCGGCGAACCCGGAACTGAGCGCCTACCGCGACTATCACATGCCGTACTACGAAAAGCTGCGTGCTGTCGCGCTGCGACCGTGAGCGCCCGGCCAGGAATGATCGAAATGATCGTCCGGCTCGTGAACAGAGCGGTGACGCAGGCATGCAAGGTCGCCGGGGCGTGGATGGAGAGATTGACGGCCGGCCCGGTCCTCGGCACCCCTGGACTGTTGAGACTTGAGATGGTTTTTAGTGAGGCGGGTAACTTGACGGAGAAATTGGTACCCTCCACCAGAAGTGCACGGCATCCGGAGAATGCTTTCCGTGACGCGCGCGACGTGAGGGAAACTACGGTGCCCCCCGCCAGAAGCGACCTGTTCGCCACGGTCGACATCTCCGGCCATCGCAACAACACGGCCGTTTCCGCGGCGACCGAGACCAAGGCCGGCGCATTCAACGTGTGGAGGAACTCCTTCGCCGCCGAATACCTGCCCGCGGGCGGAAGTCTCGTCCACGTGGACGGCGTCCCGTTCCAGTTCCCCCCTGTCTGCGAAGGACCGGACAACGTCCGCTGTGCCGGCCAGTTCATCCGCGTCCCGGAGGGCCGTTACGACTGGATCCACGTGCTGGCCGCGTCCGAACGTCGCAGCGAGGACACCGTCCAGCTGAACTTCGCCGACGGCTCGGTCGACGCGGAAGCGCTCCGGGTCTCCGACTTCTGGGCGGCGCCCGCCTGGTTCGGCGAGACCAAGGCCTTCGAGAGCCTCGTCATGCACTACCCGCACCACGTGCAGCGCGGCATCCCCGCGGTCATGTGGGCCCAGCGGGTCCCTGTCACCCGGCGCACCGGTCTCACCGGCATCCTGCTGCCCCGCAACGTCGCGGTGCACGTCTTCGCCCTCACCCTGCAGCGGACGGAGTCCTGACATGGCCGTCGAGGCGACAGCCCGCACGTACACGATCACCGGTCCTGAGCCCGAGCTCTGGTACCGCGACCTCATCAGCTGCCTGCAGGCCACGTGCGGCTCGGTGCTGGCTCGCGAAGGAGTCGACCCCCTGGCCGTACTGGGTGCGGGGTGGGAGTTCCTGCACCTGCCGGGCGACGTCAGGTCCGAGGAGTTCTACTACCCTTGTGCCGAGGGGCAGTTGGGTCGCGCCCTCGCCCCGCACCACGACCTGGGTGCCACCTGGTGGCAGCCCGCCGACGAGGGGGACGTGTGGCGTGAGGTGCGGGAGCGGCTGGCCGACGACCGGCTCGTCATCGCCGCCGTGGACAACTTCCACCTGCCCTTCAGGCCCGCGTACGGGGACGTGCACGCCGCGCACCTGGTGGTGATCTACGGCCTGGACGAGACCCGCGGCGTGGTCCACGTCTCCGACGCGATGCCGCCCGCCTTCCGTGGCGCCGTGCCCGTCAAGGAGTTCCTGCGCAGCTGGGGCTCCGCCAATCCGACCGACGTGCAGGATGCCTTCTTCAGCGACTCGGCGATCGGCCGACGCTGCCTCGACGTCAGCCTCGGCGCCCAGCCGGCGCCCCTGACACCGGAGGTCCTGGGCGGCTACCTGCGCACCGACATGGAGGGCTTCACCACCCAGACCTCCGCCCGTACCGGCCTCGCCGGCTACGACGCGTTCGCCGCGGAACTGACGGAGCGGTGCCGGGCGGGGGACGCGGGCGCACTGCGCGAGCTGTACCCGTTCGGCTGGGCCATGCAGGCGCAGGCCTCGCTGCACGGCGAGCTGCTGCGCCGCTGCGGCCGCGACTGGGACGACGCGGTGCTCGCCGGAGCGGGCCGCGCGGTCGAGACCGTCGCCCACGCGTGGACCGGGCTGCGGTTCACCGGCGCGCACGGTCACGGCGACCCGCGCGCGGCCGCCCCCGACGTCGCGCACCACACCACGCTGCTGCGCGCCGCCTACGCGCGCGCGGTCGACGCCGTCGCCGCGGCGGCGGCGCGGCTGTGAACGTACCTGAATCTACCTCCGTGACGAAGCGGACTGGAGAGTGATGAGCAAGCTGGCAGCGTTCGGCGGTACGGCGACCGTACCGAGGGACCGGCGCCATGTGCAGTGGCCGCTGATCGAGGACGAGGACCGCAAGGCCGTCCTCGACGCACTCGACGGCCCGCGCCTGGTGTCCGACACCGACGGCGTGAACGCGGTGTCCCGACTCGAGGAGGACTGGGCACGCCGCTTCGGCCACGAGGCCTGCGTCGCGGTGTCCAACGGCACGGCGGCGCTGGCCCTCGCCCTCGCCGCGTTGGGCATCGGTCCCGGTGACGAGGTGATCGTGCCCGCGTTCAGCTTCATCGCCACCGGGCTCGCCCCGGTGCACCAGATGGCGGTGCCGGTCTTCGCCGACATCGACCCCGTCACGTTCAACATCGATCCGGATGACGTCGAACGCCGTATCACCCCCCGGACCAAGGCGATCATCCCCGTACACCTGCACGGCGCACCGGCTGACATGGACCGGCTCACCGCGATCGCCCGCAGGCACGGCCTCGCGATCGTCGAGGACGCCGCCCAGGCTCCCGGCGCGACCCACCGCGGACGCCCGGTCGGCGCGATCGGCGACGCGGGCGCCTTCAGCCTCCAGGTCAGCAAGAA
Organism: Streptomyces sp. NPDC056600; assembly: GCF_042792855.1. NCBI lineage: Bacteria > Bacillati > Actinomycetota > Actinomycetes > Kitasatosporales > Streptomycetaceae > Streptomyces > Streptomyces sp. NPDC056600. The sequence continues at coordinate 21,315 of NZ_JBHTVQ010000082.1, read as the reverse complement.
CATCCCGACCTGCGGCGAGGGCGGCCTGCTGGTCACCCAGGACCCCGCGCTGGCCGCCAGAATGCGCCGCGGACGGCAGTTCGGCGAGGACATCGAGGCCGGCCGGGACCGCGACTACATCTCGTACGGCCTGGGCTGGAACTACAAGATGAACGCCCTCCAGGCCGCGTTCACCCTCGCGCAGCTCGACCGGTTCGACGCCTACGAGCGGGCCCGGCAGGAGAACGTCACCGGCTTCCTCGCGCGCCTGGCCGAGCTGCCGGGCCTGACGGTGCCGACCGCGCTGCCGGACACCACCCACGCCTGGCACATCCTGCGCTTCCGCTTCGACCCCGCGGCGTTCGGCCTCGACGGGGTGCGGCCCGAGGCGCTGCGCTCGGCGCTGCGGCGGCTGCTGCGCGCCGAGGGGGTGCCGATGTCGCAGTACCAGCTGATGCCGCTGCCCGACCAGAAGGTCTTCACCGACCGCGTCGGCTTCGGTTCCGGCTACCCGTGGTCCGTGACCGGCGCACCCGGCACGACCGCGGGCGAGGACTACCCGGTGACCCGTGCGGTCATCGCCGACTCCCTCACGGTGCAGAAGCGCCATCTGCACCCGGGCGCCGGCGAACTGCTCGATCTGTACGCCGACGCCTTCGAGAAGGTGTGGGCGAACAAGGACATGGTGGCCACGCTCGCGAAGGCGGCCTCATGACCGTCCTCCAGGCACAGGAGCGGGACACGCGGGACACCCTGGGCGCGGTCGCCGCGCGCATCCGGTCCCACGTCGTCGACATGTGCGCGGGGCCCGAGGGCGGCCACCTCGGCGGCGCGTTCTCCAGCGCCGACATCCTCGCCGCCCTGTACTTCTCGGTGCTGAACGTGGACCCGCGGCGACCGGACGACCCGGATCGCGACCGCTTCCTGCTCAGCAAGGGCCACGCCGCCGTCGGTCTCTACGCGACGCTGGCCGAGAGGGGGTTCTTCCCGGTCGAGGAGCTCGCCGGATACGGGCGCCCCGGCAGCAGGCTGATGGGCCATCCGGTCCGCGCGGTGCCCGGTGTGGAGTTGCCGACCGGTTCGCTCGGTCACGGACTCGCGCTGGGCTGCGGATTCGCGCTGGCCGCCCGGTACGCCGGCCGTGCCGCGCGCACCTTCGTCCTGCTCGGCGACGGCGAGCTCCAGGAGGGCTCGGTGTGGGAGGCGGCCATCGCGGCCGCGTCGCTGCGCCTCGACCGGCTGGTGGCGGTGGTCGACCGCAACGGCCTTCAGCTGACCGGCGCCACCGAGGGCATCGCGCCGATGGAACCGCTGGCCGACCGCTGGCGGAGCTTCGGCTGGGCGGTCCGCGACGTGGACGGCCACGACCCGGACGAACTCGCGCAGCATCTCGACGCCGCGCCGTGGGAGCCGGGCAGACCGAGCGTGCTGATCGCCCGCACGGTCAAGGGCCAGGGCCTGCCGTTCCTCGCCGGCCGCAGTGCCAGTCACTACGTGCGCCTGTCGCCGCGCAACCACGCCCGGGCGGTCCGCACACTGCACGCCAGGGAGGCCACCGGATGAGCCGTGCGACCCGAGAGGCCTACCGGGACCGTCTGCTTCCTCTGCTGCACCGGCACCCCGAACTGATGTGCCTGGACTCCGACACCGGTCTGTTCGGCGCCGACTACGTCGCGGCGGCCGGCGACCAGTACCTCAACCTCGGCATCGCCGAGCACAACCTGATGGGCATGGCCGCCGGCATGGCGGCGAGCGGGCGGGTCCCGTTCGTCAACACGATGGCCGCCTTCGCCACCTCCCGGGCACTGGAAGCGATCAAGATCGACATCGCGTACAACAAGCTGCCCGTCCGCATCATGGCCACGCACGGCGGTCTCGCCGCGGGCCACCTCGGACCGACGCACCAGGCCCTGGAAGACCTCGCCGTGATGCGGGTGCTGCCCGGAATGACGGTGGTGGTGCCTGCCGACGCCGCGGCCACCGAGGCGTTCGTCGAGCAGAGTCTGAACGTGGCCGGACCGCTCTACGTCCGGCTCGGCCGCAAACCGACGCCGGAACTGCCGGTGGCCGCCCCGCCGCCCGTCATCGGGCAGGCGCAGACCCTTCGGGAGGGCGGCGACGTGGTGCTCGCCGCCTGCGGCCCCTACCCGGTGCTCGCCTGCCTCACGGCAGCGGAGGTTCTCGCCGGACAAGGCATCGGGGCCACCGTGCTGAACATGCACACCCTGTGCCCGTTCGACACGGAGGCCCTGGTGGCCGCGGCCCGGCCGGCCTCGCTCGTGGTGACGCTGGAGGAGCACTGGCGCAGCGGCGGCCTCGGTGGCGCGGTGGCCGAGACCCTGGCGGAGGAGGCGCCCACACGGGTGCTGAGGCTCGGCATGCCCGACAAGTTCGTCGACGAGGTGGGCAACCAGGAACACCTCGTCGCACATTACGACCTCACCGCGGAGCGGGTCGTCAGGGCGGTCCGTACGGCCCTGGACACGACGACCCACTCCGGGAGGACCGATCGGAAGGAATACGTTTCATGACCATGACCGCGACCGAGACCGAGACCACCGGGCACGCCTGCCCGGAGTGCGAGGAGCAGGTTCAGATCAATGATTCGGTACGGCTCAACGAGATCCTGGAGTGCGCGGGCTGCCGCAGCGAACTGGAGATCGTGGCGCTGAGCCCGACGATGCTCGCCCTCGCGCCGGAGGTCGAGGAGGACTGGGGCGAATAGCCGGCACCGGACCGACGTCGGATCCGGGACTCCCACCCGGCTTCCGCACGGTCGACGACCGAGCGGGACCCGGTCCCCCAGCGGCAGGCCTTCCGGGCCGGCCACTGAGGACCGGGTCCGCTCCCCGGAATGCGGCACGTCCACCAGGCACCGCGTCCGGGGTCACGAGACACCGACGGGAGGGAACGGCCGTCGACATGTCCCCGAGCACGCCCCTCACGGGCACAGCTACAGCACTGCGCACGGGCACGGGCACGGGCACGGGCACGGGCACGGGCACCGACGCGTGCGGCACGAGCGAGGCGCACCTGTGGGTGCTGCGGATTCCGGCCGGCGTCACGGAGTCCTCGCTCGACCTGTCCGTCCTGGACGAGCGGGAACGCCGTCGAACCGCGAGCTTCCGCCACGGCCGTGACCGTGCGCTCCACGGGTTCGCCCACGTGGCGCTCCGTACGGCCCTGTCCGGTCTGACCGGCGTGGCGCCCGAGGCCCTCCGCTTCACCCGCGCTCCCTGCCCCTGCTGTCGGGAGCCGCACGGACGGCCCGTACTGACCTCGGCCTCCGTGGAGTTCTCCCTCTCCCACAGCCAGGATCTGGTCCTGATCGGAGCCGCACCCGTCGCGATCGGCGTCGACGCGGAGCCCGTTCCGGAGCCCGGGGTCGCGGAGCAGCTGGCGCCGCTGCTGCATCCGTCGGAACACGCGGACGTCGAGGCCGCGGCTCCCGAGGACCGGCCGGCGGTCTTCGCCCGCCTGTGGGCCCGCAAGGAGGCCTATCTCAAGGGCCTGGGCACCGGCCTCGGCCGCGGCCTGGCGGCGGACGACGTACGCGGCGACCTTCCGGGGTGGCGCCTCACCGACCTGCCCCTGGCAACCGGTTACGCCACTGCCGTCGCGGTGAATTCCCCGGAATCCCGCATGCTCCGCGTTCACCGTGCCCTTCCGGAAATTCGCACACCTGCCCGAGGGTGAACGGCGGTCACCCCGCCCCCCGGCAGCCGGCCCACTGATTATGCTCGCGCCCATGGCACTCGCATGGGAACAGATCACCGTCGACTCCTTGGACCCCATCTCCCTCGGGCAGTGGTGGGCCGAGGCTCTCGGCTGGGTGGTGGTCGACCATACCGAGGAGATCATCGAGATCCGGCCCGCGCCGGACCGTATGCCGGGGCTGCTCTTCGTCCCCGTCCCCGAGGGCAAGGCGGCGAAGAACCGGCTCCACCCCGACTTCCGGCCCGACGACCACGAGGCCGAGGTCGCCCGGCTGGTAGCCCTCGGCGCCCGGCGCGCCGACCCCGTGCAGGAAGGACAGCACTGGGTGACCCTCTTCGACCCGGAGGGCAACGAATTCTGCGTCCTGTCCGAGCCGAGGAGCTGAGCGGGACCGGTTCCCCAAGGGTGCGGTCCGCGCCCGGCGGCGTCCTCAGCCCCTGACCAGCAGGCCGTGGCGGCGCAGCACCCGGCGCTCCAGCGGGCTGAAGACCAGGAGGTCGACGGCGACGCCGACGACCAGGATGAGGATGATCGCGAGGAAGATGCCGGGCATGTCCGCGTTGTTGCGGCCGTTCTCCAGCAACTGGCCGAGCCCCAGCCCGAGATCGGGCGAGGAGGCGATGATCTCGGCGGCCATCAGGGAGCGCCAGGAGAACGCCCAGCCCTGCTTGAGGCCCGAGACGTAGCCCGGCAGCGCCGCCGGCATCGTGATGTGCCAGGCCTCGCGCAGTCCCGTCGCCCCCAGGGTCCGGCCGGCCCGCAGGAACAGCGGGGGCACCTGGCCGACGCCCGAGACGAGGCCGTTGGCGATCGAGGGCACGGCTCCGAGGAGGATCACGGCGTACATCATCGTGTTGTCGAGGCCGAGCCACAGGACGGCCGGCGGCACCCAGGCCACCGACGGCAGTGACTGCAGTCCGGACAGGACCGGGCCGATCGCCGCACGGACGAAGGTCACCCGGGCGACCAGGAGCCCCAGCGGCGTGCCGAGGGCGAGGGCGAGCAGGAAGCCGAGCAGACCACGCGAGACGCTGGTCCACACGACGTCGAACAGGGTGCCCCGCAGCCACATGTCGGTGAGGCTGCTCCACACCGCCGACACCGACGGCAGCTTGGTGGGCTCGGAGACCTCGGCCCAGACCAGACTCTGCCAGACGGCGAGGACCAGGGCCACGGCGGTCAGCGGCGGCAGGACCTTCTTGACGAGCACCTCACGCAGCGGGGTGCGGTGCGTCCGCACCGCCTCGAGGGCGTCCAGGCCCGCTCCGAGACCGCCCAGGTCCTCGGACCGCGGCCCGGTCCTGATGTCGGTGGCGATGTCAGCGGCGATGTCAGTGGCGATGTCAGTGGCGGCCATGGCGGCGGATCTCCCCACGCAGTTGTCCGACGATCTCCGCGGCCAGCTCGGCGACGTCGGGGTCCTCGATGCGGCGCGGGTGCGGGATGTCCACGGTCCACTCGCGGGCCACCCGTCCCGGCCGGGACGAGAGGAGCACGACCCGCTGGGCGAGCCGGACGGCCTCGCGGACGTTGTGCGTGACGAACAGGACGGACAGGTTCGCCTCGCGCCAGATGCGGGTCAGCTCGTCGTGCAGGACGTCCCGGGTGATGGCGTCGAGCGCCGCGAAGGGCTCGTCCATCAGCAGGAGCCGGCTGTCCTGGGCGAGCGCGCGGGCCATCGCGACGCGCTGGCGCATGCCTCCCGACAGTTCGTGCACCCGCTTGCCGTACGCCCCGTTCAGCCGCACCAGACCGAGCAGTTCCTCGGCGCGGGTGCGCCGCTCGGCCCTGGCCACGCCGCGCAACCGCAGGGCCAGTTCGATGTTCTTGCCCGCGGTGAGCCACGGGAACAGCGCGTGCTCCTGGAACATCAGCGCGGGCCGGCCGCCCGGCGTCTCGATGGCCCCGGTGGTCGGCCGGTCGAGGCCCGCCACCAGGTTGAGCAGCGTCGACTTGCCGCACCCGGAGGCCCCGAGGAGCGTGACGAACTCGCCCGGGGCGACGTCGAGCGTGATGTCGTCGAGCACGAGCTGGGGCCCGACGGGCCCGGCGTAGGACTTCGAGACGTGCCCGATCCGGGCGGCGTACGCGGTCCCCCGGCCCGTGCGGCCCGGCGGCCGGGCGACAGCGGTGGTCATGGTCCTCACCTCCTGGCGAGCCTGTTCCCGGGGATCACCGGGAACCCGGCCTGTGACGCGGTTGTCCGACGCCGAGACCGGCGTCGGTGACCGGGGTCCTGCCCATGGCCTCGAGGACCTTGTTGAGCGGGGCGAGGTCGTAGATGCCGTTCAGGTCGGGCTTCTCGCACAGGCGGGCCTTCACCGCGTGGTCGGCCTGCGCCCGGAGGGTGGCGGCCAGCGGGTCGTCCGTCGTCTCGATCGACTTCCAGGCCGGGTCGATGACGTCCGCGGGCAGTTCCTTGCCCGTGAGCGCCTTCAGCGCGGCGTTCGCGGAGGTCTTCGCCCTGTCCGGGTCGGCCTTGATCCACTCGTTGGTCCTCACCGAGCCGCGCAGGACCGCCTCGACGACGTCCGGGTGGTCCTCGAGGAACCTCTGCGACACGACGATGTGGGTGACCACGAACTTCTTGTCCGGCCACAGGTCCGACTCGTCGAGGAGGACCTTCGCGCCGGCGGAGACCAGCCTGGACGCGGTCGGCTCCGGCACCCAGGCGCCGTCGACGGAGCCGGACGCGTATGCCTGCGGGGTGATCGCGTTGTCCGTGCGGACGACGGAGACGTCGCCCTCGCCGCTCTGGGCGTCGATCTTCCAGCCCTGCTCGGAGATCCAGTGGAGGAACGCCACGTCCTGGGTGTTGCCCAGTTGGGGGGTGGCGATCCTCTTGCCCCTGAGGTCGGCCACGGACCTGATCCGGTCCGGGTCGACGACCAGCTTGACACCGCCGGAGGCCGAACCGCCGATGATGCGCAGGCTCTTGCCGCCCGACCTGGTGAAGCCGTTGACGGCGGGCGAGGGTCCGATCCAGCCGATGTCGACGGAGCCCGCGTTGAGCGCCTCGATCTCGGAGGGTCCGGCGTTGAAGGTGGCGGTCCGTACCGTGGTGCCGCCGAGCTCCTTCTGGAACAGGCCCTCCTGGACTCCGACCAGCGGGGTGGCGTGCGTCAGGTTCGGGAAGTAGCCGATCCGCACGGTGTCGGCGGAGAGCTTCCGGGCGCCGGCGGCGACCGGGACGGCCTGGGACGCCGCGTCGTCCGTCGTGGCCTGCGAGCCGTAGCCGCACGCGGCGAGCGCGCCGGGCAGCAGGAGCAGGGCAGCGGCGGCGGCGACGCCGCGGCGCGGGGCGGTGCGGGACTCACGGCGCGGGGTGGTGCGGGACTCACGGCGCGGGGTGGTGCGGGACTCACGGCGCGGGGTGGTGCGGGACTCACGGCGCGGGGTGGTGCGGGACTCACGGCCGGCAGGCACGGGAGGGTGTCCTCTCGGAGGCCCGGCGCTCGCGTCCACCGGAGCCTGGGCTCCGGTGGACGCGGCCGGGACGACGGCAGGTGTTCGGTGGTGCGGGTGGATCCGCGGGCGCCCTCAGAAGTCCCAGCCCTCCTCGTCCACCGCGACCGCGGCCTCGGCGGCGACGAAGGAGTCGCCCGCCATGCAGGCCGCGAGCGTGGTGCCGTCCGCCGGGTCGATCAGGAGGAAGGAACCGGTGCGGCGGGAGTCGGCGTAGGCGTCGAGCGCGAGCGGCTCGGAGGTGCGCACCTTGATCCGGCCGATGTCGTTGGCGACCAGCTGCCCGGGGTCCGGGTGCTGGGAGAGGTCGTCCAGGGTGAGCCGGGACGGGATCTCCTGGACGATCGCCTTGACGGTGCGGGTGGTGTGCTTGAGCAGCACCCGCTGACCGGTCGTGAGCGGCCGGTCGGCGAGGTGGCACACGGTCGCCTCGACGTCGCGCGTGGTGGCGGGCGCGTCACCGGTCGGCACGATCAGGTCGCCGCGCGAGACGTCGACGTCGTCCTCCAGGAGGAGGGTGACCGACTGCGGCGTCCAGGCCGTCTCCACGGACCGGCCGAGCAGGTCGATCCCGGAGACCCTGGACGTACGGCCCGAGGGCAGTACGGTCACCGGCTCGCCGACCCGGAGGGCGCCGGCCGCGATCTGGCCGGCGTAGCCGCGGTAGTCGGGGTGCTCGGCGGTCTGCGGGCGGATCACGTACTGCACCGGAAGGCGCGCGTGGCGGAAGGCCCCGTCCTGGCCGACCGGGACCGTCTCCAGGTGCTCCAGAACGGTCGGGCCGCCGTACCAGTCCATGTGGGCGGACGGCTCCACCACGTTGTCGCCGGCCAGGGCCGAGATCGGGATCGCGGTGATCTCGGGCACGCCCAGCCCGCTCGCGTAGGCCGTGAACTCCTCGACGATCGCGGCGAAGACCGTCTCCCGGTAGCCCACCAGGTCCATCTTGTTGACGGCGAGCACCACGTGCGGGACGCGGAGCAGGGCGGCGACCGCCGCGTGCCTGCGGGTCTGCTCGATGACGCCGTTGCGTGCGTCGACCAGGACCACGGCGAGGTCCGCGGTGGAGGCGCCGGTCACCATGTTGCGGGTGTATTGAACATGTCCGGGGGCGTCGGCCAGGATGAAACGGCGCCGGGGAGTGGCGAAGTAGCGGTAGGCCACGTCGATGGTGATGCCCTGCTCGCGCTCGGCCCGCAGGCCGTCGGTGAGCAGCGCCAGGTCGGGCCCGTCCTGGCCGCGCCTGCGCGAAGCCTCCTCGATGGCCGACGCCTGGTCGGCGAGGACGGACTTGGTGTCGTACAGCAGCCGTCCGACCAGGGTGGACTTGCCGTCGTCGACCGAACCGCAGGTGGCCAGCCGCAGCAGGCCGCCCGGAAGCCGGTCGGGCGCATCGCTCGGAACGACCGTGTCCGTGAAGCCTGTCGTCATCTCTAGAAGTACCCTTCTCGCTTGCGGTCCTCCATGGCGGCCTCGGACAGCCGGTCGTCGGCCCTGCTCGCACCGCGCTCGGTGACCCGGCTCGCCGAGATCTCCGCGATCACGGCGCCCACCGTCGAGGCCGAGGAGTCGACCGCGCCGGTGCAGGACATGTCGCCGACCGTCCGGTAGCGGACCTGGCGCTCGCACAGCGACTCACCGTCCCGGGGACCGCCCCACCCGCCGGACGCCAGCCACATGCCGTCGCGCCGGAACACCTGGCGCCGGTGCGCGAAGTAGATCTCCGGCAGTTCGATGTCCTCCCGCTCGATGTACTGCCAGACGTCCAGCTCGGTCCAGTTGGACAGGGGGAAGACGCGGACGTGCTCACCCGGCTGGTGGTGGCCGTTGTACAGCTGCCACAGCTCGGGCCGCTGCCGGCGCGGGTCCCAGCCGCCGAACTCGTCCCGCAGGCTGAACACCCGCTCCTTGGCTCGTGCCTTCTCCTCGTCCCGCCTTCCGCCGCCGAACACCGCGCCGAAACGGCCGGCACGGATCGCGTCGAGCAGGGGAACGGTCTGCAGCGGATTGCGGGTGCCGTCGGGGCGCTCGCGGAGCCTTCCGTCGTCGATGTACGACTGCACGGACGCCACATCGAGGTGGAGGCCGTGCCGCTCGACGACGCGGTCGCGGTAGGCGATCACCTCGGGGAAGTTGTGGCCGGTGTCCACGTGCAGCAGCGAGAACGGCAGGGGCGCGGGGGCGAACGCCTTGAGCGCCACGTGCAGCATGACGATCGAGTCCTTGCCGCCGGAGAACAGCAGCGTCGACCGGTCGAACTCGCCCGCCACCTCGCGGAAGACATGGGCCGCCTCGGCCTCCAGTGCGTCGAGGTGGGTCAGCGGGGGCGGCACCGGCGTGTGCCGCGGGCCGGCGGGCAAGGCCGGGGTCACCACGGTCATGACAGACCTCGCTCGGTGAGCGCCGCGTGCACCTGCTGGACCGACTCCTCGACGGTCCGGTCCCGCGTGTCGATGCGCAGGTCGGGGGCGACGGGGGCCTCGTAGGGGTCGTCGGCGCCGGTGAGGCCGCTGATCTCGCCCGCTGCCTGCTGGGCGTAGAGGCCCTTCACGTCCCGGTCCGCGCAGATCTCCGGCGGGGTCGCCACGTGCACCTCGAGGTAGGGGACGCCCTGTGCGGCGTGCCGGTCCCGCACGGCCTCCCGTGACATCGCGTACGGAGCGATGACCGGCACCAGCACGGTGACACCGTGCGCGGCGAGCAGCCCGGCCACGTAGCCGATCCGGCGCACGTTGGTGTCCCGGTCCTCCTTCGAGAAGCCCAGGTCCGCGGAGAGCGCCGCCCGGATCTCGTCGCCGTCGAGCACCTGCACCCGGTGTCCTTCGGCCCGCAGCCGCTCGGCGAGGACCGTCGCGATCGTGGTCTTGCCCGCACTCGGCAGCCCGGTCAGCCAGACCGTGCCGCCCTGCCACACGGCCGTTTTGCCCTTCCGTTCGGTCATGCGTGGATCTCCGTTTCGCGTGTGCTGGGGACCAGTTCCTCGGCGGAGGCGATGCGCACGGTGGTGCCGGCCCCCGCCAGTGCCCGGCTGACCGGGGCGGAGACGCGTCCGTCGGCGATGCGTACGGTGCCGACTCCGCCGGTGAGTGCTTCACGCGCGGCGATGAGCTTGAGCGCCATGCCGCCGGTGGCGGAGCGGTCGGGCGGGCCGGTCGGGGATATGCGATGGGTGCTCTGCACGCTGGTGGGGTCGTCGGGGTCGGCGAGCACGCCGGGTGCCCCGGTGAGCAGCAGCAGGTGGTCGGCGCCGAGTGCGACGGCGAGCGCCGCCGCGGCGCGGTCGGCGTCGACGTTGACCGGGTGGTCGTGCTCGTCGATGGCGGGCGGCGAGACGACCGGGACGTGGCCGAGGCGTAGCAGCGCTTCGGTCAGTTCGGTGCGGACCGTGGTGATCCGGCCGCTGTGGTTGTCGCGGACCAGCACGGTACGGCCGTCGACGACGGAGCGGATGACGGACTTGCGGCGGGCGCGGAGCATGCCGCCGTCCATGCCGGTGAGTCCGACCGCGGGCACGTCGTGGCGGGCGAGTTCCGCGACCAGTCTGGGTTTGACCGCCCCGGTCAGCGCGAGGACGACCACGTCGAGCGTGGCCGGGTCGGTGTAGCGCGTGGAGACGTTGTCCGGTGCGACGAGGGTCCGCTGCGGGACGCCGAGTTCCCCGGCGAGTCTCCGGATCTCTCCGGAGCCTCCGTGGACCAGGACGACGGAGTGCCCCTCGTGGACGAGCCGGGCGATGTCGGCACAGATGCCCGCGGCGTCGACGGCCGGGTTGCCGCCGCATTTGACGACGGTCAGTGGTGAGGTGGTCACGGTCTCTCCGGAGGGCTAGGTCTACAGGGGGTGGAGGCCGGGGAAGGTGAGGCCGAAGGTCTCGGGCCAGCCCATGCGGATGTTGAGACACTGGACGGCGTTGCCCGCACCGCCCTTGACCAGGTTGTCGAGGGCGCCGATGACGGTCAGGCGCCCGGTGTCCTCGTCGAGGGCGTAGCCGACGTCGCAGTAGTTGGAGCCCAGGAGGATCTTCGGATCGGGGTAGCGGAAGATGCCGCGCTGGTGGGCGACGACACGTACGAAGGGTTCCTCGGCGTACTGCCGGCGGAAGGCCCGCCGGAGATCGGACTTGCCGACGCCGGGGCGCAGGGTGGTGTGAGCGACCGTCTGGACCCCGCGGACGGCTTCGACTCCGGTGGCCGTCATCGCCGCGGGGATTCCCAGGTGCTGGGAGATCTCGGCCTCGTGGCGGTGGCTGGTGGGGGCGAACACGCGCATCGCGCCGCTGCGTTCGGCGTGCAGGTTCGCCGGGCCGGCGGTGGAGCCGGAGCCGCTCGAGCCGGTGCGGGCGTCGAGCTGGACGCCCGCCTCCGTGTCGATCAGTTCGTGCGCGACGAGCGGGAGGAGGGCGAGGACGCCGGCCATGGCCATGCAGCCGGGCACGCTGATCAGGTCCGCGCCGCGCAACCGCTCGCGGTGCAGTTCGGGCAGGCCGGGCACGAAGGCGTCCAGCAGATGCGGGGCCTGGTGCTCACTGCCGTAGTAGCGCGCGAAGACCTCCGGGTCGTTGAGGCGGAAGTCACCGGTCAGGTCGATGACGAGCTTGGCCCGCTGGGTCCAGTACTCGATCTGCGTCATCACGGCCCGGTGCGGCAGGGCCAGGAAGACCGCGTCGCACTCGGTGATCTCGTCGGCGGTGCAGAACAGCAGATCGGTGGAGGCCCGCAGATTCGGGTGCACCCCGTCGACCCTTTTGCCGGGGAAACGGGAGGAGACCGCGCCCACCACCTCCACCTCGGGGTGACCGATGAGCAGCCGCAACAATTCCCCGCCGATATAGCCGGCCGCGCCGGCCACCACCACCCGCATCACGCCTCCACCCCGATCACCACAGGACCTCCGTAGCGAAAGTGCTCGACCAGTCGGACGGCACATCCAAGCCACCACATGGAAATGCAATCTAGGAACCCACCGCATTCCACGCGTCCGCGACAGGCTCATCCACCACGACGATCCGGCTTACGTGAGAGCGGACCGGGTACGCGCGGCGATTACTCCCGGGCGGCCCCGCGTGCGGGAACCACGGCACGGGCGCCTCCGGAGCCCCCCTTTTCCCAACGGATTCGGTCCGCGTAGTCGTCCCGCTTATTCGGTCCGGCCTCCCCGCATGCCAGCATTGTTTTCCACGCGTCATCAGAATGCCCTTTTCGAAAGCCTCCGGAGGCCCGTGACATGAAATCCGTGCTCGTCCTCTCATGGATAGCCATCGGCAACGTGCCCGCCGCGGTCGCGGAACTCCGGGCTCGTGATCTGCGACCGGTGCTCGTCTCCGACCGGCAGGACGATCCCCACGCCGGCCTCTGCGACGACCACATCGTGTTCGACTGGGACGGCGAGGAGTTGTCGGCTCTCACGGCCCGGATCGGCGAGCGGGGAATCGAGCCGATCGCCGTCGTCAGCATGGTCGAGAAGCTGCTCGAGTGGAGCATCGCGCTCACCACGCATTACGGCCTTCCCGGTGGCGGTGCCGGCCGTGCCGTGCTGGCGAGCAAGACCCTGGTCCGGGAGCACATGCGTGTCCTGGGGCTGTCCGAGCTCAAGTTCTCCGGCGACCCGAGGTCGGTCGACTTCTTCCCCGCCGTCGTCAAGCCCGCGCGGGAGTCGGCGGCCTCGTACCTGGTCAAGCGGGTGGACGACCAGGAGGAGCTGCTGGGCTACCTGAAGGAGCTGGAGGAGTCCGGGGCGGGCGGCGTGGAGCTGATCGCCGAGGAGTTCGTGTCCGGCACGGAGTTCTCCGTGGACGGCCCCGTACTGAACGGCCGCTTCCACCCGCTCCTCGCGGTCGAGAAGGCCGACTACGACTACACCAGGAACCATGACGCGGGGCTCTCGTTCCACCCGCCTCAGGCGAGTCACGTGCGCGACGGCGTGCGTGTGCTGTGCGAAGCGGTCGACACCCTGTGCGCCGACCGGGGTCTCGACCAGATATGGCTGCACTTCGAGGGCCGGAGCTCGGAAGACGGCCGGACCGAGCTCATCGAGATCAACCCCCGTCCCGGCGGCTTCCACACGGGGATCCCCTCGTCCATCCAGAACCTCTACGGCATCGATGTGATCGCGACGGCCGTCTCCATGGCGCTGGGTGAGTACGCGCCGCAGGACCTGGGACCGATGCGCGAGCAGCCGATGTTCGGCAACGTGGAGCTGGAGGCCGAGGAGATCGGCACGGTCGAGGCCGTCACCACCGAGGAGGACCTGCTCGCCCTGCCCGGCATCATCAGCGTGCGCCTGTCCGACGGTTACCGGGTGACCCAGCTGAACAAGGAGAACTTCTTCCTCTCGCTCACCCTCACCGCGGACTCCGTGGAGGAGCTGCGTGCGTACGCGACGAAGGCCCTCGACACCTTCGAGTACCGCGTCAGGCCGTAAGTAACCGGCCCGCTCGACCGCAGGGAAGCCTGGTCCGTCACCCGCGAGGGGGCGGACCAGGCTTCTTTCCGCTTTGTTCCCCGCCGGCCGGCTCGGCGGCGTCCGCTGACGAGAGGTCAGCCGGCGCCGACCGGGAGGGACGCGGTCAGGTGCCGCCGCATCAGCCCGACCACCGCGTCCTGCTGGGCCGACAGGTAGAAGTGGCCGCCGGGGAACACCTGGAGGGCGAAGGGCCGCGCGGTGTGGTCCGCCCAGGCGGCGGCCTCGTCGAGGTCGACGCGGGGATCACGGTCGCCGACCAGCGCCACGACCGGGCAGCGCAACTGCGGCCGCGGTCGGTGGCGGTAGGTCTCCACCGCCTCGTAGTCACTGCGGATCGCCGGGAGGATCAGACGCAGCACATCCGGATCACCGAGCAGTTCGGCCTCGGTCCCGTCCAGTGCCGCGAGCTCGGCCACCAGCTGCTCGTCGGTGAAGCCGTGCACGTTGCGCACGGGGCGCTGACGGGAGGGGGCCCGCCGCCCGGAGACGAAGAGCGTCGCGACCGTGATGCCCGCGTCCTCGAGGCGGCCGGCGACCTCGAAGGCCAGCATGGCGCCCATGCTGTGCCCGAACAGGGCCAGCGGCCGGTCGTCCGCCCCTTCCGCCACGGCCTCGGTGATCCGGTCGGCCAGGGTGTGCAGCTCCGTGATGCCGGGCTCGTCGTGGCGCTCCTGGCGGCCGGGGTACTGGACGCACACCACCTCGGCACTGCCCGCGAGCGCCCGCGAGAACGGGAAGTAGAAGCTCGCCGAGCCGCCCGCGTGGGGCAGGCACAGGAGCTGGACGGGGGCGTCGGGGCAGGGGTGGAAGCGGCGCAGCCACCGCTGGGTCGTGTCCGGGCTCATGGATCCCACCGGCCTTTCGCTTGCGGTCCGCCCGCGCGGTCGAGGGTGGCTCGGACCTGCGGTGGCTCGGACCTGCGGGGAGAGAAGGGAATGTGTCGCGCCTGCCGCACCGGCCGTCCGCGACGAGGCAGGGCGGTCCGCGCGGCGCGGACCGCCCTGCCGGTCGTCGTGGAGCACCCCGCGAGCGCGCCGTGCGCCGCTCAGGCGCAGTCCGCGGTCTCGCCGAGTGCGGTGTGCAGACCGGCCAGAAGCTCCTCCGCCCGGGCGGCGGCGATCCCGTCCGCACGCCACAGCAGGTAGAGGTCCCAGGAGCCGTCCGGAGCCGGGACCGCCTCCACCATCAGCTCGATGTCGGTGGTGGGCTGGCGCACCCGCACCGGCTCGACCGCCACCTGACCACCGAGGCTGCCGCGCGGAGGCAGACCCTGGAGGACGACCCAGCTCTGGAAGAAGGGGTGCCGGTCCCGGGGCGGCGCGAGGACGCGGACGAGCTCGTCGAACGGGGTGTGCACGTGCTGGAGGTGTGACACCACCCGGGCGGTCGCCTGATCCAGGACGTCCTCGGCGCCGCCGTCGCGCGGGGGCGAGAGCACCACGGCGAACGGGTTGACGAAGTAGCCGACCACCGGCTCCAGAGCCGGGTCGAAGCGGCCGGCGGTCACCGAGCCCACCGCGAGCTCATCGACGTCGAAGGTGCGGGCCAGGGCGCGGGTGGCGCCGGCGAGCAACGCCGCCAGGGCGGGGCCGCCGCGGCGGGCGGCGGCCTGCTCGAGCCGCCGCACGGTCCGCGCGTCGACCTTCAGACCCCGTTCGAGCCGGGCCGCCGGACCGGCGCCCGTCCGCGCGGGGGCGGGCAGGAACGGGTCCGGGAGCTCTGCCAGCTCCTCCTTCCAGTAGGTCAGGTCACAGCCGGCCCAGTCCGCGAGGCGGGTCGCCTCCCAGGTGCTGAACTCCCCGTACGACAGTGCCGGCGCCGCCTCGTGCTTCCGGCCCTCCGACCGCGCCGCGTACGCGCGCGCCAGCTCGTCGACGAACACCGACTCCGACCATCCGTCGAAGGCGATGTGGTGCACGTGGAGGCAGAGCAGGTGCCGGTCCTCGGCCAGGCGGCACAGCCGGGCCCGCAACGGGACCTCGTCCCCCAGCGAGAACGGCTTCGTCCACCAGTCGGCCGTCACCGCTTCGGCCGCATCCCGCGTCCCCTCGGCGCCGGGAGGCGTGACGTGTTCCAGCACGAGGGCCGCGTCCGCGGGTGCGAGCACCTGCTGCTGCGGGGCCTCGTCGAGCCACGGGTAGACGGTGCGCAGCACCGGGTGGGCCTCGACGACATCGTTCAGGGCGTCCTGAAGCAGGTCGCTCCGGAGTGGCCCGTCGAGTGCGTAGGCCAGCACGATCATGTTGTCCGCGGATCCCGGAGCGCTCATCTCCGCCAGCCAGAAACGCTGTTGGGCGCGGGCGAGCGGGGCGGAGGCGGAGCGGTCGGGGCCGGGGGCGGGCAGCTGCTCGCCGGGGGCCGCCTGCGCGCAGTGGGCGGCGATGGCGCGCGCCGTACGCAGCCGGTAGACGTCGGAGGCGGTCAGGCGGGCGCCCCGGCGGGTGCCGACCCGGGCCGCCAGCCGGATCACGTCGAGCGAGGTCGCGCCGGCCATGACGAGGTCGTCGTCCTCGGCCAGGTGCGCCAGGCCGAGCAGCTCGCGGATGTCGTCCAGGACCGGGCTGCCCTGTGCCGGCCGCTGCTGCTCCGCTACGCCGGCCGGTCCGGCGCTGCGGAGCAGCAGCGCCTCCACCGCCCTGCGGTCGGCCTTCCCGTTGGCGGTCAGCGGGAGCTGCACGGCGTGTGCCAGCCGCGTCGGCACCATCGCGCCGAGCAGGCTGCGAGCCGCGTGCTCCGTCAACTCGGCTTCGTCCAGCGGCTGCTGGTGGACGGTCGTGTAGGCCGCCGCGAGCTGGACGCGCCCGGGCGTCGTCTCCAGCGGAAGAACACAGCAGACGGCGACCTCGGGGTGGTTCTCCAGGACGGCCTCGACCTCGCCGGCCTCGATGCGCACTCCCCTGATCTTGAACTGGTGGTCGGTCCTCCCCCGGTAGCGCAGCAGCCCCTCGGCGTCGCGCACCGCGAGGTCGCCCGTGCGGTAGAAACGCACGCCGCCCTCGGTGAAGAACCGGCGAGCGGTCTCCTCGGGGGCGCCGGCGTAGCCGAGGGCCACTCCGTCGCCGGCGACCGCGACCTCGCCCATGTCGCCGTCCGCGACAGGCCGCCCGTCCGCGCCGAGCAGGGTCACCGTGGTACGGGGCACCGGTGTCCCGATCGGGATCTCCGTGCTGTCCTCGTCCACGTCGGCCGGGCGGATCACATGGGTGGTGGCGAAGATGGTGCTCTCGACCGGGCCGTATCCGTTGACCATGTGCAGAGCGGGGAACGCCGTCATCACGCGGCGGGCGTTGCTCACCGACACCCGCTCGCCGCCGACCAGCAGCAGGCGCACCGCGCCGAAGAGCTCGATCCGCTCCTCCGCCAGCACGTTGAACAGCGAGCTGGTGAGCCAGAGGCTGTTCACGCCCTGCCGTACGGCCGCCTCCAGCCCCTGTGCGTCCAGCGCCGTGGCCGCCCGGTCCATCAGGACGCAGCGGCCGCCGTTGAGCAGCGGCGCCCACAGCTCGAGCGAGAGCCCGTCCCAGGCCGGCGGGGCCGCCTGGTGGAACACCGAGTCCTGGCCGAGGGGAATGTCAGGGCAGTTGACCAGGGTGCGGATGGTTCCCCGGTGCGGGGAGAGCACCCCCTTGGGTTTCCCGGTGGAACCGGAGGTGTAGAAGACGCAGGCCGTCGCGGTGCCGTCGTGCAGCGGCTCGGGAACCGGGGCGGTGCGCCCGAGCTCCAGCAGGGAGGCGAGGGTGACGGTGCGCACCTCCGCCCCGGCCGGGTCGGTCCGCGCGCCGGGCGCGTCGACGACGCACAGCGCCGTATCCGCACCCCGGAGCGTCTCGTCCACCCGTGCCTGCGGCCACTGCGAGTCGATCGCCACGTAGGAGGCGCCCGCGCGCAGGACGCCGAGCAGCGCGGTCACCAGTTCCGGTGAGCGCGGCACGCGCACCGCGACGTGCTGGCCGGGCCCGACGCCGAGCCCGCTCAGCGCGGCCGCCACCGTCTCGGCCCGCTCGGTCAACTCGCCGTAGGTGAGCTTCCGTTCGCCCTGTTGGACGGCGACCGCGTGGGGCCGGTGCCGGGCATGGTGGGCCACCACCTGTTCGATGCGTTCACCGAACTCGTAGGGGTTGGCCTCGGCGGGGGTGGTCATCAGACGACCTCCACGGGGAGGCGGGTGATGCCGAGCAGGAAGTTCGAACGCAGCCGGCGGACCTCGCCGGCGAGCCCGAACCGCAGCCCGGAAGCGTTCAGCTGGTCGAAGAGCAGCGACAGCTCCGCCTGGGCGATGGGCGCCCCGATGCAGCGGTGCAGCCCTGAACCGTAGGTCAGGTGGCGGTTGGGGGTGCGGGTGATGTCGAAGAGGTGCGGGTCCTGGAACTGGGCCTCGTCACGGTTGGCGGAGTAGTTCCACAGGGTGACGGACTCACCTGCCTCGATCCGGACGCCACCGCGTTCCACGTCGTGCTTGGCCACCCGCTGCACGTAGGCGTTGGTCGAGCTCCAGCGCAGCATCTCCTCGACGGCGGTGCCGACGAGCTGCGGCGACTCGCGCAGCCGCTGGTACTGCTCGGGATGGTCCATCAGCGCGAGCAGACCGGTGCACGCGGTGTACGACGAGGTCTCGTTGCCGCCGACGGCGACGTTCATGCAGTTGTAGAAGATCTCCTCCTCGTTCAGCCGGCGGCCGTTGACCTCCGCGCGCAGGAGGTTGCTGATCAGGTCGTCGCCGGGGTTGCGGCGGCGCTCGGCGACGATGTCGGCGAAGAACTCGAACACCTCGGCCTGCAGCCAGGCCAGGCGCAGCCGCTGGTCACCGCCGGTGTCCACGAAGATCTCGTCGCGGTAGCCGACCATCCGCCGGGTCAGCCCGATGAGGTGGTGAGCCTGCTCGTGGCTGATGCCCATGACCACCATGAGCGCACCGGCCGGAAGCTCCGGAGCGACGTCGGTGGCGAAGTCGCAGCCGCCGTCCGCACGGATCCGCTCCAGGGCGCCGGCGAGGAGCTCGGCGACCTGTGCCGCGACGCGCTTGGCCACGCCCGGTGACATCGACGGGTGGATCGCCTGCTTGAGCATGCGGTGGCGGGGCAGGTCGGTGGTGACCAGCATCCGCCCGGCCGAGGTGTCCTCCTCGCTGCGGAAGGAGCCGCCCACGATGGCGCCGCGCCCGGAGCCGAAGGCCTCGTGATTGCGGTAGGCCCACATCACGTCGTCGTACCTGGTCAGGGCCCAGAAGCGGCTGCCGTCGGCGCCTTCGTTCAGGTAGACGGGCTGCTCGGCGCGGAGCTTGGCGAAGGCGGCCGTGTGGTCGCCGCGCACGAACAGGTCGACGTCGGTGAGGTCGATGCCGGTGACCGTCTGCGGCTGGGTCAGGGTCTGCCGGCTCATGCCGTCGCTCCTTCGCGCGACGCGTCGATGGCCGCCGCGAGGTCCTTCAGCACGGTGTTGTTGAGCAGCACCGGGAAGGGGAGGGAGAGGCCGAGCTCACGGTTGATGCGGTGGTGCATGCGGAAGGCGAGCAGCGAGTGGCCGCCCAGGCCGAAGAAGTCCTCGTCCCGGCCGACGCGTTCGGTGCTGAGCAGGTTCTCCCAGAGGCCGGTGAGGAACCGCTCGGTGTCGGTCTGCGGACCCGCGTACGACGCCTCGCGCTCCAGGTGCTTGTCGAGCACCTCGCGCAGGGCGTCGAGGTCGCGCTTGCCGTGCGCCGTCGCCGGGATCCGGTCCTGCATGATGAACTGACTGGGCACCATGAAGTCCGGCAGGTCGCGCTGGGCCCGCTCGCGCAGCTCCTTGACGCCCAGGCCGTCCTCGAGCACCACGAACGCCACCAGGCGCCGGTCGTTGCCCTCGCCCTGCGGCAGCACGACGGCTTCCTGGACCTCGGGGTAGCGGCGCAGACCCCGCTCGACCTCACCCGGTTCGACCCGGTAGCCACGGATCTTGACCTGGTTGTCGGCACGGCCGACGAACATCAGGGCGCCGTCCTCGCGCTGCCGCACCAAGTCGCCGGTGCGGTACATGCGTGCGCCGCCGGGCTCGCCCGGCAGGGTGAGGAAGCGCTCGTCGGTCAGATCGGGGCGGTCCTGGTAGCCGCGGGCCACGCCGGGGCCGCTGACGAACAGCTCGCCGGTCTCGCCGGGAGCCACGGGCTCCAGATCCGGGGAGAGCACCCGCACCGACACTCCGTCCAGGGGCAGGCCGATCGGGATGGCGTCGGACTCCGCGTCCTCGGCCGTCACCTGATGCGCGGTGCAGGCGGTGGTGATCTCGGCGGGACCGTAGAGGTTGTAGAGGGTGCCCTTGAACTGCCCGCCCAGCAGCGCCCGGCAGGCCGCCGGGAGGAGCACGTCACCGCCGGCCTGGAGGACGCGCAGCGGGGCGAAGGCGTCCCGGTCCTCGCGCACCACGTGGTTGATCACCATGGTCGGCACGAGCATCGCCGTGATGCCGTACTGCCTCATCTGCCGCTGGAAGTCGGCGGCCAGCAGATCCGGCACGGGCGGGAGGATGACCGCCTGCGCACCGTACCCGAGGGTGCTCCACATCTCGAAGTGGAAGGCGTCGAAGGAGATGCTGGATATCTGGCCGACCCGGTCTGCCGTGGTGAGCACCGGCAGGCTCGGGTTGGAGGCGAAGGAGAGGATGTTGCGGTGCTCCAGGACGATCGCCTTGGGCTCGCCGGAGGAACCGGAGGTGAACAGCACGCTGGCCGCGCTGTTCGGTTCCACGACCCCCTCGGCCGGAGCGGTGTCCGCGCCGGCGCGGTCCTCGATGGAGACGATCCGGGCGGACACGGACGTCAGCCGGTCCTCCCATCCGGCCTCGGTGAGCACGATCTTCGCGCCGCTGTTCTCCAGCATCAGATCGCGACGGGCGTCCGGGTAGCGGCTGTCCACGGCGACATACGCCGCCCCCGCCTTGAGGATCCCGAGGATCGCCACGAAGAGCTCGGCCGACCTGCGCAGATAGATGCCGACACGGTCCTCGGCCCCCACCCCGTGACTCCGCAGCAGCGCGCTGACCGCGTTGGACTCCTCGTCCAGCTGCGCATAGGTCAGAGTCCGGGTGTCGTCCCGAACGGCCGGACGGTGCGGGTGCGCCTCCACGGACCGCCCGAAGAGCTCCGTGAGGGTGCCGACAGATCCCCTGATCACCACTGCTTCCTCCTGTTTTTCCGTATGACATTCTCGGAATTCGCGATAGGCGACCCTGCACGCCGCACCATCGAGTACTCACGGATGGAACGGCCCTGCCGACGAACGAGACCGCCGTCCTCGACATGGAGCTCGCATTCGGCGAGCCCGAAAAAGCGTCGACCTCACGGAAGTCGAACGTGAATGTGATGGCATCGGCAGACGAATTCCGCCGCGTCAGGGCATCGAGTGACCGGACCGTACGACTGCGTGCGGCGTTGTTCGGGGAGCGCGGCGACGCGCCGGGTCATGTCGGTCACCGAAGACTCCTGATGCGTAGCGGCGCGTCGCCGGCCGGGTCGTGGTCCGGGCGTGCGGGCAGGCCCGCGAGTTCCTCGATCGCACTGGTCAGCACGTCGATGCCCCGCAGGTACTCCGACAGCACGATGTGCTCGTCGTCCGCGTGATCAAGGCTGCTGTCCCCGGGACCGTAGGTCGCCATCGGGATGTCCCACACCTCGGCGAGCGTGTTCATGTCCGACGTCGCCGTCTTCACCTTCAGCCGCGG
>NZ_JBHTVQ010000081.1:0-24997 GCF_042792855.1 Streptomyces sp. NPDC056600 | reverse complement strand
GGCACCCGTGCCGGGGGACGCCGCCGTGCATGTGGCACCGTGGGCGAATGGCGAACTCACCGTCCGGCGAGACGGTCACCGAGCGGATCGTCCGCGTCCTGGAAACCTTCGACACCGACCGCACCGTGCAGAGCGCGTCGGAGATCGGGCGACGGGCGCACCTCCCGTCCTCCACGGCGCACCGGGTGGTGGCCGAGCTGGTGTCGTGCGGCCTGCTGGAGCGCGACGAGGAGCACCGGGTGCGTCTGGGCATGCGGTTGTGGGAGCTGGCCCTGCGCGGCTCGCACGCGCTGAGGCTGCGCCAGGCGGCGCTGCCGTTCATGGAGCGGGTGCAGGCGCGGATCCGGGAGCACACGCAGCTCGCCGTCCTGGAGAACGGTGAGACCCTCTTCATCGAGCGGCTCTCCCATCCACAGGCGGGGGCGAACATCACCCGGATCGCGGGCCGTCTCCCCCTGCACGCCTCGTCCTCGGGTCTGGTCCTGCTGGCGCACGGGCCCCGGGAGCTGCAGGAGCGCGTCCTGACCGGGCCGCTCGAGGCGGTGTCGCCGGAGACCGAGACCGATCCGGCGCGGCTGCGCCGGGTGCTGGCCTCGGTCCGCCGCGCCGGCGTCGTGGTCGCGCCGGGGACGGTGGAGGCCGTCTCGACCGGGGTGGCCGTGCCGGTCCGGGAGGGACGCGGGCCGGTGGTCGCCGCCCTGTCCGTGGTCCTCCCCCGCGACACTCCCACCCGTCCGGCCGCGGACGAGCTCCGGGCCGCGGCCGCCGGGATCTCCACCGCACTCGCGGCCCGGCGCCCCTGAGCGTGCGGAGGAAGTGGCTACCACGGGCCGCTTTGGTGACTGCTGCTCGCCACAGGCGCTGCGCCTTCTCCGTACCGGGTCGCCCCGCGACGAGACGCCGGCCGCCGGACAGGGCGACCGGTCGCTGCCGGGGTCGCCTTCGTCCACGGACTCGTGATCCAAGCACTCTTCGACCCCGGACGGTTCTCCGAGGACGTGCGGAGCGCGATGGTCGATGGCTTCGTCGCCCGGCTCGCCGGGTCAGGGCCCGTCACCGGACAGGTCGACCACATACGGCGTTCCCGACGTCTCCGCCGCCCGCCGGTCTCGAAGGCCGGACCGGGGCGAGGGCCGGTGCCGTTATCGGGTTGACCGCCCCGCCGGGCGGTGCTGGAGTCGGCGCGTGGACAGCATCCCCGCCAACAGGCGGCTCTGGAACCGGATCAGCGGCACCTACCAGCGGAAGCACGACCCGCGGATCGGCGCCGCACCGCGACTGTGGGGCATGTACTCCATCCCCGACGCGCACCTGGGCGCTCTGGGCGACGTCACCGGCAAGCGCGTCCTCGAGCTCGGCTGCGGCGCGGGTCAGTGGTCCAGGGCGCTCGCCGCCGAAGGCGCCACCGTGGTCGGGATCGACCTGTCCGAGTCCCAACTCGATGCGGCGAAACGGGCGATGGGGGTTACGGGGGCGACCCGTCATCCGCTGGTGCAGGGCGCCGCCGAACAGCTGCCCTTCGCCGCCGGCAGCTTCGACCTGGTGTTCTGCGACTTCGGCGGGCTGAGCTGGGCGCCCCCTCACCTGGTCGTCCCGCAGGCCGCACGCGTCCTGGCCCGCGGCGGGCGCCTGGTGTTCAACGTCGCCAGCCCGTGGTTCGAGGTCTGCTACGACGAAGCCGCCGCCCGCGTGACCACGACGCTCCAGAAGGACTACTTCGGGCTGGACGCCGTCGCCGAGGGCGACGGCGCGACCAGCTATCAGCTCACCTACGGCGACTGGGTCAGGGTCCTGCGTGGTGCGGGTCTCGTCATCGACGACCTGATCGAGGCGCGGCCCGGACCCGGGACGCCCAACGGCTACAACGAGACCGACCCGCCCGACTGGGCGCACCGCTGGCCCGCGGAACTGCTCTGGACGACCCACAAACCCTGAGGTCCCGTCGCACGGACACGCGCGAGTCCCCCGCCCTCGATTCCCGTTCAACGGGAAACCCCGTCGTCAGCCGGGCCGCCGCGGGGCGAGACTCCTGCCATCCGTCCGCCGTCAAGGAGACGCCCATGCACGTACGCACCCGTGTCGCGATCATCGGCGCAGGCCCCGCCGGCCTGCTGCTGGCCCACCTGCTCGACCGTCAGGGCATCGAGTCGGTCGTGATCGACTCCCGCAGCCGTGCGGAGATCGAGAGCACGATCCGGGCCGGCATCCTCGAGCAGGGGACGGTGGAGGTCCTCGACCGGACCGGGGCCTCGGACCGGGTGCTGCGCGTCGGACAGAGGCACGAGGGCGTCGAGCTGCGTTTCGACGGGGAGGGCCACCGGATCGACTTCGCGGAGAGCGTCGGCCGCGCGGTGTGGCTCTACCCGCAGCACGAGGTGCTGAAGGACCTGATCGCCGCACGGCTCGCCGCCGGCCAGGACCTGCGGTTCGAGGTGACCGCCGAGCGCGTCGAGGACGCGGAGACCGACCGGCCGCGGGTGGTCGCCCGGGACGCCGAGGGCGGACGGGTGGAGATCGAGGCCGAGGTGGTGGTCGGCGCGGACGGCTCCCGCGGGGTCGCGCGCGAGGCCGTGAGCGGCGCGTACGGCGGGCACTTCCGGGAGTACCCCTTCGCCTGGTTCGGCATCCTGTGCGAGGCGCCGCCCAGCTCCGAGGAGCTGATCTACAGCAACTCGCCGGACGGCTTCGCGCTGATCAGCAGCCGCAGCGCCGAGGTGCAGCGGATGTACTTCCAGTGCGACCCGCAGGACGACCCCTCGGCGTACACCGAGGAGCAGCTGTGGCGGATCCTGCAGTCGCGCGTGCCCGGCACCACGCTCAAGGAGGGGCGCGTCTTCCAGCGTGACGTGCTGCGCTTCCGCAGCTTCGTCGCGCACGAGATGCGCCGTGGCCGGGTCGTACTGGTCGGCGACGCGGCCCACACCGTGCCGCCCACCGGCGCCAAGGGCATGAACCTGGCCGTCGCCGACGTCGTCCTGCTCACCGACGCCCTGCGCGCGCTGCTGCGGGACCGGGACACGAGCCTGCTGGACGCCTTCCCGCGGACCGCTCTGGACCGCATCTGGAAGGCGCAGCACTTCTCCTGGTGGATGACGAGCATGCTCCATCTCCAGCCGGGCGCCGACGAGTTCGACCGCCTGCGCCAGCTCGGCGAGCTGCGCTCGGTCGTCGGGTCGGCTGCGGGGCGCGCCTACCTCTCCGAGGCGTACACAGGCTGGCCGCTGCCGCCTGCCGCAGCCGACCTGTAGAGGTGTCAGGCGGCGCGCCGCAGCTTGTAGTAGGTCATGCCGGTGGCGTCGGCGGGGGCGGGCCGGCCCTGCGGGTCGGTGACGCCCGCCACGGTCAGCCCGGCCGTCGTGACCAGCTCCGTGAACACGTCGCGGGGGTACCAGTGGAGGACCCACGGCCGCTCGGAGACTGCGTGGTCGGAGCCGAGCCGGCGCTCGTAGCGCAGCAGCGCCGTCTGCGTGCGTGCCGTCTCGTCGCGGTGCTCGGAGACGACCGACACACTCAGTTCGGCGCCGTCGGGTGCGGTGGCCGTCCGCGCCAGGCCGATCTGTCCGGCCGGGGTGGGTTCGGGGATGAACAGGGGCACCAGGGCGGTGCCGTCGTCGAGCAGGTGCGCGCGGATGCCGCGGAGTGCGGCGAGCGCCGTCGCGTCGTCCGGGAGCAGGGTGAAGGTGGGGCCGGCCAGGAAGACCGACCGGTAGCGGCGGGGCAGGTCCAGCGCCTCCATCCGCTGGTGGTGGACGGTCACGGTGAGCCCTTGCTCGTCCGCCGCGCGTCGGAGGCGCTCCAGCATGTCGGCGGAGGAGTCGACGCCGTCGACGTCCAGGCCGCGACGGCGCAGTTCGAGCAGCGGGTCTCCGTCGCCGCACCCCAGCTCCAGCGCGGGAAGGCCGGCTTCCTCGACGAAGGCGGCGTAGGTCCGCGGGTCGTGGGAGGAGGATTTCAGCGGGCCGTAGATGTCGGCGACGATGCCCGTGTAGAACTCGGCAGGATCCATGCCGGGGGACCCTATGCGGTCGGCTGACCTGCTGTCATGGGGATTTGCGGTGCCGATCGGCCGGTCCCGAGGACGCGCTCCGGCCGGGTGCCGGCGTGCGCGCGGTGTCGGTCGAGGAGGCGGAGGGGCTCGTCGGTGTCGCCTGCGCGCCCGTTCCACCTCGGTCCGGGCCCGCTCCAGCGTCGCGGGCAGACCGGCGTCGGCCCTGGCCGCCGCCTGCCGGACGGCCTCTCCCGCCTCCAGCAGTTCGCGGAGGGCCGGAGTGGCGGGACCCACACTGGATCCACTATCCGATGCAAGGTTGACTGAGGGCCGCACCCCGCCCGCCGCGTGTGTACCACGGAGGCCAGGAATGACCAGTTCACCCGTCCACCCCTTCGATCTCGTCGCCGTCGACGGCCTGCTGAGCGACGAGGAGCGCGAGATCCAGCGGACCGTACGCGCGCTGGGCGAGCGGGAGTTGCGTCCACACGTGGCCGACTGGTTCGAGGAGGGCGAGATCCCCGCCCGTGAGCTGGCCCGGCTGCTCGGCAAGCTCGGGGTGCTCGGCATGCATCTGGAGGGCTACGGCTGCGCCGGGGCCGGCGCGGTCTCCTACGGTCTGGCCTGTCTCGAGCTGGAGGCCGTCGACTCGGGGCTGCGGAGTCTGGTGTCGGTGCAGGGCTCGCTGGCGATGTACGCGATCCACGCGTACGGCTCCGAGGAGCAGCGGCGGCAGTGGCTGCCCGGGATGGCGGCCGGCGAGAAGATCGGCTGCTTCGGCCTCACCGAGCCCGACGCGGGCTCCGACCCGGGCGCCATGCGCACCCGGGCACGGCGCGACGGCTCCGACTGGATCCTCGACGGCGCCAAGATGTGGATCACCAACGCCTCGGTGGCCGACGTCGCCGTGGTGTGGGCCCGCACCGACGAGGGGGTGCGCGGCTTCGTCGTCCCGACCGGCACGCCCGGTCTCTCCGCGCCCGAGATCCGGCGCAAGCTCTCGCTGCGCGCCAGTGTCACCGGCGAGCTCGTCCTCGACGGGGTCCGGTTGCCCGCCGACGCGATGCTGCCCGGCGCCCGCGGCCTGTCCGGCCCGCTCGGCTGTCTCAACGAGGCCCGCTTCGGCATCGTCTTCGGCGCGATCGGCGCGGCCCGCGACTGTCTGGAGACCGCGCTCTCCTACGCCGCCGACCGCACCGTCTTCGGCCGGTCCCTCGCCTCCTACCAGCTCACCCAGCAGAAGCTCGCCGACATGGCCCTGGAGCTCGACAAGGGCATGCTGCTCGCGCTGCGGCTCGGCCGCCTCAAGGAGGAGGGCCGTCTCACCCCCGAGCAGGTCAGCGTCGGCAAGCTGAACAACGTCCGCGAGGCCATCGCCATCGCGCGGGAGTGCCGCACGATCCTCGGCGCCAACGGTGTCACCCTGGAGTACCCGGTGCTCCGGCACGCCAACAACCTCGAGTCGGTACTGACCTACGAGGGCACCAGCGAGGTCCACAGCCTGGTCATCGGCAAGGCCCTCACCGGCGAGACCGCCTTCCGCTGAGGCCGCCCCCCTCCGCCCGCACCGCCAGCCCTCCCCACGCCACGAGCCCCAGACCCGCGCGCCACGGCCCGGCCCGGCCCGCCCGGCCCGGATCTGTTTGAACGGGCGACGGTTGAACCGAGCACCATGCCGTCCGGGCAGGAAGATCCCGGTCCGCCGCGCGCACAATGAAAGGGGGACGACGAGGCGAGGTAAGGGTCATGACCATCGCGGAGCACGTGTCCCGGGCCGGGACGGACTATCCGGAGCAGTTGAGGCGGGCCGCGCGGCGGTTCGACTCCCGCACGGTGCGGCGCGAGGAGCGCCTGCGGGCCGTCGACCGCCGTGGTGTGCTGCAGGCCAACGATCCCGACAGGGTCGCCGGGCGGCTGGCCCGTCTGAACGCCGACTGGTCCCTCGCCCGGTCGGTCGAGCGGGCGGAGACCGGTCCCCGGGCGACGGCGAACAGCGCGCCGTCGGTGGCGGCCGTGCCGTTCGGGCCCGACCTGCTGGGCCTGGAGCGGGTCATGGGGCGCAACGATCTGATCGGCGTCGCCTTCCTGGAGGCGGGCCGGGTCGCGGCCCGGTCGGTCGGCAGGGTGACGGTGCGGGGGCCCGGGGGCGGCCTTCACGGCACCGGGTTCATGGTCTCGCCGTCGCTGCTGATGACCAACAACCATGTGCTGCGCGACGTGGAGGAGGCGGAGCGCGGCGTGGTCGAGTTCGACTTCGAGGACGGCCCGGACGGCCGCCCGCTCACGCCCGTGGTCTTCGCGCTCGAGCCGCGGCGGTTCTTCGCCACCGACCGGGACCTGGACTTCACCGTCGTCGCGGTCGCGGAGCAGGACCTGCGGGAGGCCGAGGGCACGGGGGACGCCCGTGGTGGACGGGCGGGGCGGGCCGGGAGGCCGGCGGACTACCGCTGGCTGCCGCTGGACGGCGCGCAGGGCAAGGTGCTCGTCGGCGAGACCGTCAACATCGTGCAGCACCCCAACGGCGAGCCCAAGCAGCTCGCGCTGCGCGAGAACACGGTGGTCGACCTGCTGGACGGCTTCGTCCAGTACACCACCGACAGCGCGCCCGGCTCCTCGGGTTCTCCGGTGTTCAACGACCAGTGGGAGGTCGTCGCGCTGCACCACAGCGCCGTGCCGGAGACCGACGAGGAGGGCCGCCCGCTCGACGTCGACGGCAGCGTCTGGCGTCCCGAGGAGGGAGAGCACCGGGTGGCCTGGAAGGCCAACGAGGGCGTGCGCGTCAGCAGCGTCCTGCGGGCGCTGGGCACGCTGCCGCTGACCGGCACGGCCGCACGGCTGCGGGACGAGATGTTCCGGCTCCCGGTGAGGGACGCACCGAGCGACGCCGCGCGGGACGCGGCGGCCGCTCCGGGGGCCGGCGCCGCCCCGCCCTCGCCGGTCGCGTCCGGGGCGGCGCGGGCGGCGACGGCCGTCCGGGAGTCGGCGGAGCGTGATCTGGCCGCCGCCCTGGTCAGCCTCCGGCTGGGGGACGAGCGGGTCTACTACGACGCGGACGGCGACCGCCGGGCCCGTGACGCCTACTACGCCCAGCTGGGGGCGACGGCCGACGGTGGCGCGCTGCGCCGGGCGCTGACCGCCCTGCTGGAGGACACGCACCACAGGCGCCCGGCCTACCAGCCGGCGCGGATGGTCTATCCGTGGGTCGACCTGCGTCCCGACCGCCGGCTGCGGAGCGTCTACTCGGGCAAGGCCTTCGACGCCGAGGAGTTCATCCGCGCCGACGTCGCCGCCGAGGCGGTCCGGCTCACCGGCATGCAGGACTTCCTGCTCCGCGAGAGCACGGCCGGTCCGGGCGAGCTCGCCTCGGAACTGGACACGCTGGAGGCGGCCTCGCCGTTCAACTGCGAGCATGTGGTGCCCCAGTCCTGGTTCGCCAAGCGTGAGCCGATGCGGGGCGACCTGCACCATCTGTTCGCCTGTGAGTCCGGGTGCAACAGCTTCCGGGGCAACATCCCCTACCAGGACTTCCCGGACTTCGAGGAGGTCGTGCGGGAGGACTGCGGTCTGCGTGAGGCGGGCGGCTTCGAGCCGGTGCACGGCAAGGGGGCCGTCGCCCGGGCGACGCTGTACTTCCTGCTGCGCTATCCGGGCCTGGTGGGCAAGAGCGGGGAGTTCCCCCACAGCCGGCTGCCCGTCCTGCTGGCCTGGCACGAGCGTGAGCCGGTGGACGAGTACGAACGCCACCGCAACGCGGCCGTCGCCGAGATACAGGGCAACCGCAATCCGCTGACGGACCACCCGGAGTGGGCACGGGAGATCGACTTCTCGGACGTGTGGGCCTGACCCCGCCGCACGCCGCCGCTCCTCTTCCCGCCGCACGCCGCCGCTCCCCTCCCCCGCCGCACACCGGCCGGGTCGGGACGGGACACCGCATCGGCCCCTGCCCGGGGGAGCGGGCAGGGGCCGACGACCCGGTGTTCGTGCTGGTCTCAGCCGGTGGTGCCGACGAGCGGTGCGGGGGTGGGGTCGGCGCCGGGACCGTCGTCGCCGTCGGGGCCGACCGCGCGGGTGATCTCGTCGGCGTCGGCGCTGGGCTCGGGGAACAGCAGGCCGATGCCGACGAAGAGGACCAGGGAGGTCAGCAGCGGGGTGGCGACCGTGAGGGTCTGGTCCGTGCCGTTCCCGGGCCAGTACTTCACCGCGACGTACCCGAGGAGACCGCAGGCCCAGGAGACCAGGGCCGCCCAGGGCCCGCAGCGGCGGAAGGCCGGGAGGAGCCCGAGGAGCATCGGGATGGAGATGGGGCCCATCACGGCGGCGACCAGGGCGACGATGATGCCGAGCGGGCCGCCCAGCGCCTCGGCCTGCAGGGCGACGACCATGCTCGCGCCGATGAACACGACCGTGCAGACGCGCCCGGCGAGCAGGCCCGTCCGGGGGTCGAAGGCGCGGGCGCGCCTGCTGACGGCGGGCAGGATGTCGCGGACCACGACGGAGGAGATGGCGTTGGCGTCGGAGGACGCCATGGCCATGGTGTGGGAGAACATGCCGGCGACGGTCAGGCCGACGAGACCGGCGGGCAGGAGGTCCTGCGCCATCAGCGCGTAGACCTGCTCGGGCTTCTCGAGGTTCGGCATGATCACGGGGCCGAGCACGGACGGGAAAAGGATGATGGCCGGCCATATCAGGTAGAGCGACGCGGACAGCAGCGCCGAACGCTTCGCGGAGGGCGGGGAGTCGGTGGCCATGTAGCGCTGGGCCAGGTTCCACATGCCGCCGTTGTACTCGAAGAGCTTGATGACGACGTAGGCGGTGAGGAAGCCGGCCGTGTACGGGCCGACCAGCGGCTCGGTGTGTCCGTCGGGCAGCCTGTCGAGGGCCGCGCCCAGTCGGCCGATGCCGCCGATCTGGTCGATGACGACCCAGAGCATGGTGAGGGCGGCGATGCCCTGGATGACGAACTGGCCGAAGTCGGTGAGGGCGTCCGCCCAGAGCCCGCCGACGGTGCAGTAGACGAGCGTGACCAGGCCGGTGACCAGGATGCCGACGGGGAGGCTGAGACCGGTGAAGACGTTCAGCAGGATCGCCGCGGAGGCCCACTTGGCGGCGACGTCGAACACCTTGAGCAGGGTGCCGCTCCAGGCCAGCGCCTGCTGGGTGGGCACGTTGTAGCGCCGGGCGAGGTACTCCAGCGGTGAGGCCACGTCGTACTTGATGCGCAGCCGGTTCCAGCGGGGGGCGAAGACGAAGGCGCCGACGGCGGTGGAGAGGGCCAGCGGTACGAACGCCCATATGTAGATGGTGATGCCGTAGCTGTAGGCGACGGCGGCGTAGGCGACGAACACCGCCGCGCTGTAGCCCGACATGTGGTGCGAGATGCCGGACAGCCACCACGGCATGCGCCCGCCGCTGGTGAAGAAGTCGCTGACGGTGGTGATGCGCCGGTGCGACCAGAATCCGATGAGCAGCATCACCAGGAAGTAGCCCGCCAGGGCCACCCAGTCCGGCCAAGCCATACGAACTCCTCGATGTCGGAGCGAACGCGGCGATCCGCGCGATCGCGAGCGGTGGGGGGATTCGGCGACGAGCGGGAGGAACGGACGAGCGAGTGCAGCCCGCACGAGTCCACGTATGTAGACTGAGTCTTCATTCATGCCTTGAATTCGCGTGCAGGTTATTGCCGCGCACAGGGGCGGTCAATCGATGCGTCGATGTTTCGGAGGGTTTCGTTGGCACGGGAGGAAGAGTCCGGGCGCGGACCGGTGAAGTCGGCGGAGCGGACCGTGCGGATCATGGAGGCGCTGGCCTCCTCGCCCGAGCGCCTCACGCTGGGCAGGCTGCGGGAACTGACGGGGTATCCGCGCTCCAGCCTGTACGCGCTGCTGCGCACGCTGGCCGCGATGAAGTGGATCGAGTCGGAGGACGGCGGGGAGTCCGCGGCCTACGGGATCGGCCCCCGGGCCCTGTTGTGCGGGACGGCCTACCTGGACCGCGATCCGGCGCTGCCGCACGCGGTGCGCCAGATCGAGCGCCTCCGGGCGGACGTCGGGTACACCACGCACTACGCGCGCCTGGACGAGGCCCGGGTGATCTACCTGGCGACCCGTGAGGCCACCGACTCACGGCGTCTGACCTCCCGGGTGGGACGTCAACTCCCGGCGCACGCCACCGCGTTGGGCAAGGCGCTGATGGCGGAGCTGACGGCGCGGGAGGTGGACGCGCTGCTCCCGGAGCCGCTGGAGGCGCTGACGCCGCACACCGTGACCCGGCGCCCGGAACTGGCCGACGAGCTGGACGGCGTGCGGGCGCGCGGCTGGTCGCTGGAGAACGAGCAGAACACGCCGGGGCTGTGCTGCGTGGCCGCCGCGGTGCCGTACCGCATCCCCGCGACGGACGCGATCAGCTGCTCCATCCCGCTGGACCACGCCTCGGACCAGGAGATCGCCCGGGTCTCGGAGGCCGTGCTGCACCACCGGACCGAGCTGGCGGGCACGCTGCGGCGGGAGGGCATCCGCTGAGCCGTGGCAGGACGCCGTGGGGGCGCGGCGCGCCGTGCCCCCACGAGGTCGGCGGGCCTCAGCCCCTGTGGGGCGGGACGCCGACCGTCCGGATCACCAGCGCGGCACCTTCTTCTGGTAGGTGGGGTCGACGCTGCGCATGTAGCCGGTGTCGTCGCGGTCCCGCAGGCCGCAGGCGAGGTACTGCTCGTGCAGCCGGGCCAGTTCGTCCCGGTCGAGCTCGACCCCGAGCCCCGGGCCGGTGGGCACCGCCACCGCCCCGTCCTCGAACGCCAGCGCCCCGGGGGCGATCACGTCCTCGTCCTTCCAGGGCCAGTGGGTGTCGCAGGCGTAGGTGAGGTTGGGCGTCGCGGCGGCCAGGTGGGTCATGGCGGCGAGGCTGATGCCGAGGTGGGAGTTGGAGTGCATGGACAGGCCCAGGCCGAAGGTGTCGCAGATCCCGGCGAGCACACCCGAGCGGCGCAGGCCGCCCCAGTAGTGATGGTCGGAGAGCACGACCTGCACGGCGTCACGGGAGACGGCGGGGGCCACCTCCTCGAAGGAGACCACGCACATGTTGGTGGCCAGCGGCATCGAGGCCTCTCGGGCCACCGCCGCCATGCCCTCCTGACCCGGGGTGGGGTCCTCCAGGTACTCGAGGACGCCTTCGAGTTCCCGGGCCACCCGCAGGGAGGTCTCCACGGTCCAGGCGGCGTTGGGGTCGATCCGCAGCGGCAGCGCGGGGAAGGCGTCGCGCAGGGCGTGGACGGCGTCGATCTCCTTCTCCGGCGGGAGCACTCCTCCCTTCAGCTTGAGCGCCGTGAAGCCGTAGTCGTCGACCATGCGGCGGGCCTGGGCGACGATGCCGTCCACGTCCAGCGCCTCGCCCCACGCGTCGGGTGCGGCGCCCGGGTGCGCGGCCCACTTGTAGAAGAGGTAGGCGCTGAACGGGACCCGCTCGCGGACCGCGCCGCCCAGCAGGTCGCTGACCGGGCGTCCGGCGGCCTGGCCCTGGACGTCGAGGCAGGCGACCTCGAAGGGCGAGAAGACCCGGTCGACGGTGCTGCTGGTGGTGATCATCCCGGTGAGGCCGTGTCCGTCGCTGCCGGTGTCGCCGTCGAGTGCCCGCGCGACGGCGGCACGGACGGCGCCGAGGTGGTGGACGTCCAGACCGGTGAGCGCCTCGGCCGCGGTGCGCAGGCGGCGCAGGTGCCCGGTGTCGGCGTAGGTCTCGCCGAGACCGGTGAGCCCTTGGTCGGTGTGGACCTCCAGGACGGCCCGCAGCGCGTACGGCTCGTGGACGCCGACGGCGTTGAGCAGCGGCGGGTCGCGGAAGGCGACGGGGGTGACGGTGACGGAGGTGATCCGTATCGCGTCGCTCATCGGACGGCCTCCTTCCCGGAGCGCGCGGCGATCTCCAGCCCGGCGTCGACGATACGGCGCAGGCGCTCGAGGTGCTGGGGGGCCGGATCGGTCAGCGGCGGCCGGACACCGCCGACGTCCTGTCCGCGCAGCGCCATGGCGGCCTTGATCAGGGAGACGGCGTAGCCGGGCACCCGGTCGCGCAGCGCCACCAGCGGGTGGAAGAAGTCGCGCAGCAGGAGGTCGCGGGTGTCGTCGTCGCCGCTGGTGACGGCGCGGTGGAACGCGTGCGAGATCTCCGGCGCGAAGCAGAACACGGCCGAGGAGTAGAGCTGGACGCCGATGCCGCGGTAGGCCGGGACGGTCACCTCGGCCGTGGGCATGCCGTTGAAGAACTGGAACGGCTTGTCGCGGCCCGCCAGGGCGGAGCGGACCGCCAGCACGGTGCGGGAGAGCCGGTCGAGGTCGCCGACGCCGTCCTTGAAACCGACGACCCTCTCCAGCCGCGCCACCTCGGCCGCCGCCTCGGGGGTGAAGCGCGCATTGGACCGGTTGTAGACGATCAGCGGCAGTTCGCTCGCGGCTGCCACCTGCCGGGTGTAGGCGACCAGGCCCGCGGGCGGGGACTCGACCAGGTAGGGCGGGAGCAGCAGCAGGCCGTCGACCCCGGCGTCCTGGGCGATGCGGGAGAAGCGCCGGGCCAGCGGCAGCGGTCCGCCGGTGCCGGCGAAGACGGGGACGCGGCCGGCCGTGGTCTCCACCGCGGTGCGGACGACCTCGCCGTACTCCTCGGGGTCCAGGGCGTGGAACTCCCCCGTGCCGCAGGCGGCGAAGACGCCTCCGGGCCGGGCGTCGAGTCCGCGCCCGACGTGTTCGGCGAGCGCCGCCTTGTCGATGTGCCCGGCCCTCGCGAAGGGGGTCACCGGGAAGAACAGTACGCCGTCGAACATCGGCACCTCGGGGCTCCTGATGTCTACATATGTGGACGCCATCTTCATTTGCGAACTGCCGCCTGAACTGTAGGTCGCGGCCCGACGGCCGGTCAAGGCGGTGACCGAAGGGTGATCACGGGCGGCGGCCGGGCCCTCGTACGCCCCGAAAAGCATGCGCGGTCCCGCCCGTTGATTCCCTTTTCATGATTCGCAACTCAGCGTTCAACCATTGCCCAACGCTTTTCCGAAAACCCTCTCCCGCGGTGCACGGGACCCCTGATTCGGCCGAAAATTGTGCACCAGGCCCCTGCCTTCGACTCATGCTGCTGGCATAGTCTCCTGATCCCGCCACTTGAGGCCCGGGCTGCTTCCGCGCAGTGCTCCCCTGCGGCCGTGGATCCGAAGGAAACGACACATGCTCGAAGGGTTCCGATTTCTCTCGATCACCGAAGTCCCACCGAAGGAAGTGAAGGAGGGCATCACCGCGAAGATCCTCAAGGAAGGCACGGCGGAGGACCCGTCGGTCTTCATGGAACTGACCTTCGCCCCGGGTGCGGCGTTCGGCAGGGACGAGCACGCCGAGCTGGAGATCCTGCACGTCCTGGAGGGCGAGTTCAGTGACGGTGACGCCGTTCACGGTCCTGGCACCGTGATTATCGGGCATCCTGGTTCGGTGCATTTCCCGGCGTCCTCGTCGGGTTGCCGGGTGCTCGCCTTCCATCCTCAGGGCTGATCCCGGTCCGGCCGACCGTGAAAGCGGGCGGTGGTCCGATCAGTTCCTCCCGGACGAAAGATCAAAAGGTCCGGGACTGCCGCACACGCTCCGGAGAAGTGATCGCCGGCGAGGCCCGGCATCGCGTCCCCGCGGGCGACGTCGAAAACTCCTGGTCGATTGGCGATAACGCGTGCTCGATTACACGGACTTGGTCATCGGAGCGTCGTCCGCGCTCGGCTCGGCGATCGTGGTGTGGTCGGCGTGTCTGCCGGGCAGGCGCCGCGTCGCACGGGAACTGGACGAGGCCTTGGCGGCCGCCCGGGAGAAGGCCGAGGCCGCCGAACTCGCCCGGCAGGAGCAGGGCCGGCACTGGCAGTACGCCCAGCAGGTGATCAGCGAGCTGGAGTGCCTGGTGGAGCGGCGACTCCCCCAGGTGGTGCAGGAACTGGAGGGTGTGCGGGTGCCGGCCACGGCCGGACTCGCACACCCTGCCGTGTTCGATGGCACCGAGGTGGCCGGCTATCTCACGGCTGCCGAGGGGCTGGTCCGCGGCGCGGGCGACGTCGTCCGGCGCGGCGTGGAGGAGTCCGCGCGCGGGGCCCTGCGCGGCATCGCGGAGGAGGTCCAGGCGGCCCTGACCCACGCCCAGGCCGACATCGACGACGGTCTCGACGACCTGGAGCTCACCGGCGGCGGCGTGTACGCCGGGGCGAAGGACGTGCGCTCCATCCTCACCAAGGTCGACCACAGCGTCACCATGGGCGTCCACAGCGTGCAGCGGCTGCGGATCCTGACCGACTCCTGGCCGGGCGTGCAGCGGGCGAGCTGCACGGTGGCGGAGATCGTGGAGAGCGCCCGCGGCCGCATCCGGCACAGCAGCGCCGTCGACTACGCCTACCACGTCGACACCGGCGAGATCGTCGTCGACGGCCTGATCGTGGAACCGGCCATCGTCGCCCTGACCGAGCTGCTGGCCAACGCGACGGCCTACTCCGGAGGCACCGTCTCGGTCCATGTGCAGCGGGTGCCCAACGGGATCCGGTTCTCGGTGGAGGACCAGGGACTCGGCATGGCTCCGCTGCAGCTCGAGGAGGCGGAACGTTCCCTCTCCGCCGGCGGGGCCTGGGTGACGGACCTGGCGGAGCCCGGACGGCTCGGATTCCTGGTGGTGGGACGACTGATGGCCGAGTACGGACTGCGGGCGGGTCTCTCGCCGTCCGCCGCCGGCGGGATGCGCGCCGACCTGCTCGTCCCGGACGCCCACCTGCAGGAGGAGGTTCCGCAGGAGCCCGCCTCCGCGGGCGGCCTGCGGCATGCGGTGCGGCCGGAGTTCCCCGGCGGCCCGCGGCCCCCCGCGGTCCCCGGTCCCCGCGCGCCGATGGCCGCCCTCGCCCCGCCCGCGGTCGCCCCGCCCGCCGAAGCCTGGGCCTCCGGCACCCGGACCTCCGACGCCTGGGCCGCCGACACCCGGACCTCCGACGCCTGGGCCGCGACGCCACCGCCGTCCGCCGCCGCACCTGTCACCGCACCCGCCCCTGCCCCTGCCCCTGCCCCCGCCCGCCTGACGCCCGCCCAGCACAACGGGGCGTACCAGGCACAGACCCCGCGACTGCCCGACCCCGCCCACGGGTTCGGCGCGCCCGCCCCCGCCGCACCGGAGCTCCCCGTCCTCCCGAAACGACAGCCGCGCGCGCCGCGCCGCCATGCCGCGCCGTCGCCCCGGTCCCATGCCGCTCTTCCCGACCCCGAGACGTTCACCGCGGACCTGGGACGGGTGATGGACACCCTGATGGAGGGCTACGGCGACGGCACGAACGACCAAGGAGCCTGAGATGTCCGAGTACACCCATGCCACCGCCGACACCGTCGACATGGCGCCCCAGCTCAACACCCTGCTCGGCGACGGGGTCACCGGCGCCGTGCTGTTCTCCAGCGACGGGATGATGCTCACCCACACCGACGGGATCCCCCGGGACACCGCCGAGAAGCTCAGCGCGGCCTTCAGCGGACTGGCGTCGCTGCACACCTCGGTCTTCCTGGAGTTCTCCGGCAGCCGTCCCGACCAGATGCGGATGAAGTACAACATCATCGACTTCACCGAGATGACGGTGGCGGTCCTGTCGGCCGGACGGAACACCGGTCTGGCGGTGGCCGTGGAGGGCGACCGGTCGCCACGGGTACAGGCCGCGATCGGCAAGAGCCTCAAACTGATCAAAGGGCTCGGCTCGTACCTGGAGGCCCGCGAACGGCAGCTCACCGCCGGGCAATGAGCGGCGGACCGGCAGCCGGCGGGCACACCCGACGTGGGGTGGTCCGCTCCCACACGGTCATCCCCCTCGCGGAGGACGAGCCCTCCGGCGAGGTGGACCGGGCCGGCGTGGACGAGGTCCCGGAACCCCCGCGGCTGCGCACCGACCACGCCACCCTCCTCTCGCTCGCCCCGACCGCGCCGCGGACCGGCCTGGGCGTGCAGGCTCACCGGGTGCTGGCGCTGTGCGCGCCGGGAGTGGTGTCGGTGGCCGAGGTGGCGGCCCACCTGGAGATGCCCGGCGGGGTGGTCCGCGTGCTGGTGACCGATCTGGTGACCCGGGGGAACCTGCTGGCGGCCGACCCGTTCGTCCCGCAGGCACAGCCGCACGAGAAAGAATTCCTGGAACGGATACTCGATGGCCTTCAGCGACTCTAGACGTCCGCACTACCTGCCTCCGGGGTCCACCTCCGTGAAGATCGTGGTGCTCGGCGCCTTCGGCGTCGGCAAGACGACCCTCGTGGAGACGGTCTCCGAGATCCGGCCGCTGCGCACCGAGGAACGGCTCAGCCAGGCGGGGCAGATGGTCGACGACCTGCCGACCGCGGCCAAGACGACCACCACGGTCGCCATGGACTTCGGACGGCGCACGCTGGCGGGCGGCATCGTCGTCTACATGTTCGGCGCGCCCGGCCAGCCCCGCTTCGCCGACATGATCCGCTCCCTGCTCAACGGCGCGCTGGGCGGCATCGTCCTCGTCGACACGCGGCACGTGGACGCCTGTTACGAGTCGATCGGTCTGCTCGAGGAGGCCGGCCTGCCGTACGTCATCGCGATCAACGACTTCCCCCAGGCGCCCGTGTACCCCGAACCGGTCCTGCGGGACGCGCTGAGCCTGCCCGACGACCGGCCGATGATCCGGATCGACGCGCGGGCCCGCGAATCCGCGAAGCAGTCCCTGATCGCCCTGGTCAAGGACGTCCTGAGTCCCAAGGAGATCCAGGTGCGATGACGACTTCCGCGGGTGTCCCCCGACTTCACGGCACGGCCCTGGACGAACAGGACCTGTACGCGCACCTGCGGTCGCAGGGCCCGGTGGCCTGGGCGGAGATCGCCGACGGCATCCACGTCCTGGTGGTGACGGGCTGGCAGGCGGCCCGGGAGGTGCTGACCGGCCCCTCCTTCCGCAAGGACCCCGGTCACTGGGAGGCGCTGAACCGCGGCGTGGTGCCCTCCCGTCTGACCTATCTGGCCACGCCGGGACTGCACCACAGCGACGGCGAGCGGCACGAGCGGCTGCGGCGCGCGGTGGGCGACTGCCTGGCCTCGGTCAACCTGCACGCGGTCCGCGAGACGGTGCAGCGGCACGCACGGGACCTGATCGAGGACGTGGCCGAACGTGGCCACCTGGACCTGATGGCCGAGTACGCGGACCGGGTGGTGGCCCGGACCATGACCGGACTGGCCGGTCTTCCGCCCGAGCAGGCCGACCGGGTGCGGGCGGCGACCGACCGGCTCGCCGACGCCCAGCCGGACGCCACCACCGCGTGGTGGGACCTGTACGGCATGGTCCAGGAGGTGCTCGACGAGAAACGGGAGCACCCGTCCCGCGACTTCGCGTCCTGGCTGCTGGCGCACCCCGCCGGCCTCAGCGACGACGAGGTGTGCCATCAGGTGATCGCCCTGATCATCCTGGGCGCGGCGCCCACCGCGGCCTGGATCGGCACCACCCTGCACGCCCTGGTCGCCGACCCGGCCTACGCGACCCGGCTGATCGGCGGTTCGGTGACCGTGCGGGCGGCGCTCACCGAGACCCTCTCGCGCCGCTGCCCGGCCGCCACCATGTCCGCCTACTACGCGGTGAGCCCCACCGTGCTGCACGGGGTGCACGTCCCGCCGGGCATCCCCGTGCTGATCCACCACGCGGCCACCGGCGTCGATCCCCACCGCCCCGGGGACGGCGGCGCGCACGACCGCAGTCACCTCGCCTGGTCCGCGGGGGTCCACCAGTGCCCGGCGCCCGGTCTGGCGAC
The DNA here is from genome assembly GCF_042792855.1 of Streptomyces sp. NPDC056600. Lineage (NCBI taxonomy): Bacteria > Bacillati > Actinomycetota > Actinomycetes > Kitasatosporales > Streptomycetaceae > Streptomyces > Streptomyces sp. NPDC056600. The sequence continues at coordinate 7,222 of NZ_JBHTVQ010000081.1, read as the reverse complement.
CACCATCGCGGAGGCCGCGACCGAGACGGCCGTCGACATGCTCTGGGACCTGACCGCCCCCATCACCGCGGTCGCCCGGCGACCCAGCCCGTTCCGCGCCTGCCCTGCCCACGTGGGGGTGCTGTTCTCCACCACCCGCAAAGGCAGAAGAAACCTTTCGACTTGGCGCGACGGACGCGACGTACGCCCCAGCGACGAGGAGTGAGACAGGCACATGTTGACCGTCCGAGATTTACCGGCGTACCCCGAACTCGGCATCACCGCGTGCCATGTCGGGGACGACCGGGAAGTGCAGTCCGCGCAGGTGCTGTCCGACACCGACTGGATCCGGTCGAACATCGCCCACGCGCTGATCGTCACGCACAGCAGATACCTGGAGGACGCCGAACGGATCATGTTCACCCTCTCGGCCGGCGGCGCGGCGGCGCTGGTCGTGTCCGGAGCGACCCCCGACACCCTCGACCCGGCCCTGCGGGACACCGCGGCCCAGCACCGGCTGCCGCTGCTGACCACCTCGCACTCGCTCAGCGACTGGAAGGCGCTGCTGACCCACCGCGTCGCCGAGCTGTGCGTGACCGCCGCCCGGCGGCACGCCGCGCGGCTGGGCACCCTGCTCGACCAGCTCGCGCACCCGCGGGCGGACACCGTCACCGGGGTCGCCGAGTACCTCGCGGAGGAGCTGCCCGGCAGCGTCGTCGTGCGGGACGCCGGCGGGGTGCGGGCGGCGGCCCCGCCCGCCGCGCCGGTCACCCTGGCGGCCGCGCTGGAGCACCCCGACCAGCCGCGGCAGGCGCTCGACGGACTGCACGTCTCCTCGGTGCCGCTGGGCGCGCAGGGCGCGCTCGTGGTCGGCACGCCGAGGCCGCTGGGACAGGCCGAGACCGAGCTCACCACCTGCGCCGCCAAGGTGCTCACCGTCGCCATGCCCGGCGGGCAGCGCTCCGGCGACATGGTGGTCTCCGACGCGGTCCGCCAGGTGCGGCTGTCGGCGTTCCAGCTGCTGATGACCGGGCACGCGGTCGACGCCCAGCGGGTCACCGCCTCGATCATGCCGGGCCTGCTGGACCCCACGCACGCCCAGGTCTACGTCGCCGACTGCGGGCGGGCCGGGCGGGCCCTGGTGATGGCGCAGGCCGACCGGCTGTTCGCGGGGCAGGCGCTCACCGTGGCCTGCCCGGCCTTCGACAACCACATCATCAGCGTCGTCCCGCTCGTCAAGGAGCAGGAGCACGAGCACACCGTGCGGCACCTGCTGGAGGTGTTCCGCACCGCGGGCGTGCACATCGGCGGCAGTCAGCCGCACGAGCTCAAGGCGGTGGGCGACGCCTACGACGAGGCCCTCGCCGCGCTCACCCGGGCCTCCCACTACCCCGAGCGGATCGTCATCGCCTCGCCGCGGCCGCCGGGCCTCGCCGACGTGCTGCCCGCCGAGGCCGCCCGGTCCTGGGCCTCCGCGCTGCTGCAGCCGATCCTCAGCACCGCCCGCATCCGGCAGCTCGAACTGACCGCCATGGCCCTGGAGTTCCGCACCACGGCGGCCTCGAAGGTGCTGGGCATGCACCGCAACACGCTGGCCCGGCGGGTCGCCCAGACCTGCGAGGCGGTGGGACTGGACCCGGAGCTCACCATGCACCGGATCGCCCTGTCCCTGGCGATCCAGGTGGTGCGGATGCACGGCACCGGGAGCGCGGCGGAGTCCGGCCCGCCGGCCACCCTGCACGACCTGCTGACCAGTCAGGAGGTGCGGGCCTGGGCCGACAAGACGCTGCGTCCCCTCGCCACCGACCGGCGCGACCTGGTCCGCACCCTGCGGGCGTGGGTGACCTGCGAGTTCCACGTCGACCAGGCCGCGGCCCGGGTCGGCATCGCGCCCAAGACGGTGCGCGCCCACATCCAGGCGGCGGAGCACCTGTTGGAGCGGGACTTCATCACCGGCATCCCCCAGGACCTGATGGAGGACCACGGCGAGCACCGGCTCAGCGGCATCCGGCCGCTGACGTGCGCGATGTACGCCACCACCCCGCCGGGCGAACCGTATCCGGCGCTGACGACCGTGGCGCGGGCGCCGCGGCCCGCGAACGCGTCCCCCTGGCCCGTGGAGGTGTCGTGAGCGGCGCGCAGGACAGCGGGGTACGGGTCAAGGAGCTTCTGGAGCGCCTGCGGTGGCACGCCGAGCACGTCGCGGCGGCCTGCGCCGCCCGTGACCGGCTGATGCTCCAGGCACGGTACGAGGGCGCGGACGCCGTGGAGGTGGAGGAGGCGGCCGGACTGAGCCCCGCGCGGGCACGGGCCCTGGCCCGCGCAGCCGTGGTCCCCTCGCGGCTGTGGCCCGGCGCGCATCTGCGGGTGCCTCCGCAGCTGCTGGCGGACGACGAGGTGCTGCAGGCGGCACTGACCGGGCTGTACGCCCGGCTGGTGGGCGTCGTGCCTCCCGAGGAGTGGAGCAGGGAGGAGCTCGAGGAGGAGCTCATGACCGGCGTGGCCCCGAGGATGCCGACGGGTCACCACTGGCGGCTGACCGTCGACGACGTCACCGGCGGCTTCGCCTACGGGGTCTGGCCCGAGAGCGTGGGCTGAGCGGCCGGGCGCGCCGGACACGGCGGCCGCGGGCCGAAACGGCCGGGCTCCGGACACGGCGGAGGGCCCGGTCCCCCGACCGGGCCCTCCGCCGCCCGCACGGGCGGGCGCTCACACCGCGAGCAGCCCGCGCTCCGGGCCGGGCGGGATGGTGCGGGCCACGTGGGCGAGGCGGACGGACCAGGAGCCCTTGCCCTCGCCCAGCGCCGTCTCGGCGAGCCGCAGGTACTGGACGTCGGAGGTGCCGGCCGGCGCGAGGATGTGGAACGCGTCCCGCACGTGCCGTTCCACCGCGCGGTCGGTGAACAGGCCCGCCGCCGCGTGGATCTCCATCGCCTGCCGGGCCGAGGTGATGGCGTACTCCGCGTTGACCGCCTTGGCGTTCATCATCTCCTCGTCGCACGGCATGCCGTGGTCGAGCAGGCTGACCGCGTGGTAGAGCGCGGTCCGGGCGGTCATCAGACGGGACTGCATCTCCCCCAGCTTGATCTTGACGTTGGTCAGGTCCTTCAGCGGCCGGCCGTAGCGGATCCGCTCCGTGCAGAAGGCCGCGGTCTCCTCGACCACGGCCTGGTGGATGCCGAGCGACACGGCGGCGAGGTTGGGTCTGCCGTAGAGCGTGGAGGAGGAGTAGGCGACGTCCAGGCCCTGGCCCTCCTCGCCGAGCCGGTTCGCGGCCGGCACCCGGACGCCGTCGAGGACGATCTCCCCGAAGGAGAAGCCGTGGAGTCCCATGGACTCCTGCTGCGGGGCCAGGCGCACGCCCGGCCGCCTGGCCTCGACCAGGAAGGCGCTCAGCCCGCGCGATCCCGGCCCGGTGCGCACCACCACGCCGTGCAGGTCCCCCACGTGGCTGTTGCCCACATAGACCTTGCGGCCGGTGAGCACGTAGTCGCCGCCGTCCCGGACCGCGCTGCTGGTCATGCCGAGGACATGGCCGCCCGAGCCCGGCTCGGTGACGGCGATGGTGGGCAGGCACGCGCCCTTGGCTATCCGCGGCAGCCAGGCGGCGCGTTGGGCCGCGTCGCCGAAGTGAATGATTTTGGCGACGCCCAGAATGCTCGCCTGCGCCATCGCGCCCATCGCGCCGCAGACGCGGGAGAGTTCCTCAATGATCACGGTCTTGCCAAGGTGGCCCACGCCCATGCCCTGGTACACGGGGTCTATCGTGGCGCCCATCCAGCCCTGTTCGGCGATCATCCGGGAGAGTTTGTGCCCGACTTCGCCGACGGTCTTCTCCGTCTCCAGCTCGCCGATCCGGGGTCGGATCTCCGTCTCGGCGAACTCCCGCACCCTGGACCGTAATTCGTCGTGCGTGGCGGTACCGAACAGATCCACCGTGGAGACCCCCTGTTCCCGTTGTTCCCCGCGCGTCCGGTGCGGCGCGGAAGCCACTTGTCGGCCAATTGGCGCCCCATCCAACAGCCGGCTCCCTCATGCTCCAACGTTCACAGGCATCCGCCTAGACAGCTGTCCGGACTTGGCCGAAACGCATACGCGGATACCCACGGGGGCATATGCCGCCGCATTCCATGATCGGCTTTGCCCACCCATTCCCAGCTGCGTGTACGGCTTTTCCGAAGATCTCCGGAGCGGCCTTATCGCGCTGTCATGGCCACGAAAATTATCGGGCGGAACCGTTCGCCGTCGTCACCCTCGTGACGGTTTAACGACGGTGCCCGAGAATGTCTCTGGCAATTGCGCAAGCCATCACATCGCGCCAACGGTTTTTAGCGCCCTTTGCGCCCCGGCGCGCGCCCCAACAGGACGTCTCATTCCCGCCCCATGCGGCGGATCCCCGCGAAAAGCGGGTCATTCACTGTTCAACCACCCCGGCCGGAGCCGCCCGGTGCGCGTCGGCCGTCGCGGCCCTGACCGGCGCCGGGCGGTCGGAGGTCTCCCGCCGCCACAGCGCGTCGCACAGGCGCTCGTGGGCCCGCTGCAGATGGCGCCGGTAGGTGCTGTACGGCAGGCCCAGACGTTCGGCCGCCGCCATCTGGTTGGGCACCCGGTGGAAGTAGGTGGTGGCGACCACCCGGTGCACCCGGGCGTCCCGCGGGTCGGCGCGCATGGCGTCGACGACGTCGGTGAGCAGCTCGCGCAGCAGCTGCGCGGCGCGGTCCGGCGTGTGGCCGGGCAGGCCGGTGACCATCCGTGCCCGCAGCAGCGGTCCGGCCGCGAAGTCGTCCTCCCGGTGCCAGTCGCGCAGCGCGGCGCGGACGGCCGTGTCGAAGTCGGCGCGGGTCAGCGGGGCGGCGGGGCCGGCCGTCGGCACGGCGGGCGGCTCCTCGGTCAGCGCGCCGGGCTGGGTCCGGTCGAACCAGACCGACAGCGGGGTGGTCCGCCAGTCGCAGGCGAACAGCGAGTACGTGTAGCCGTTGGGCCAGGGCATGTCCGTGGCCCTCTCGTGCCCCAGGTGCCGCATCAGCGGGTCCCAGAGGTCGGCGAACGGGCTGAGCAGGAACGACCAGGCGAGCCCTTCGGAGCGGATCCAGTCGGCGCAGATGCGCAGCTGCATCAGGTGCTGCACCGGGGAGATCTCGCCGTAGGCAGCGGGGTTGACGAAGAAGCGGGCCACCAGCATGTGCTGACCGGGGCGCATCGGACTGGTGCGCCCCACGTACTCCCACGCCTGGGCGAGGATCGGGTCGGCGGCCAGCTCGTCCTCGCCGGGCGTGGAGATCCGCAGCCAGGTCATGAACGCGGCCGCCTCACCGGTGGCCGAGTCGCGGTAGAGCCAGAAGGCCTCGGGCTGCCGCCCGAGCCAGAAGTCGACGACGGCCGCCGACTCGGGGCCCTCGGTGAGCGCGATCAGCCGGCGCACGGCCTCGTGGTCGTCCGGCCCGAGGACGTCCTCGTGGAAGTCGCCCTCCCGGCGCATCTGGAAGTACTCGCCCATCGACCCGTAGCGCTTGAGGTAGGTGAGTTCGCGGATCGCGGTCATGGCCTCGGCCGGCGGGGCGGTGCGGGCCTGCTCGAGCAGGATGTGTCCGATGCGGCGGTGCATCTCCTCGTACGCCTGCGGGTCCCGCCAGCGCAGGTCGGTGTCGATGGCGTCGCTGACCATCTCGTGCAGGAACAGGCCCTGCCGCCCCCAGTCGGCGATCGGCAGCCGCCGCAGCCAGGTGAACATCTCGGCGCCCCGCTCGGGTCCGACCACCGCGCGCAGCAGTCCCTCGGTGGTGGTCATCGCGTGCGCGGCCACCTCCAGGGCGAGCCGGTGGGTGGGCGAGGGGACGTCTCCCACCATCTGCTGGAGCAGCGCCGTCAGGACGTCGGGGGTGGGCGCCCAGTCCCCGCCGTTGCCGTCGGTGGCGATGCCGGCGGCGAGGTTGAGTGCCAGCGGGTGGCCGCCGGCGAACCGCAGGACGCGCCGGCCCACGGCCGGCGACACCCCCCGCAGCTCCAGCAGCCGTGCCGCCTCGGTCTCGTCGAGGTCGCCGAGCGGCAGGACGGCCAGGATCTCGCTCCAGGCGACGTCGGCGGTCCAGGTGGGGCTCGGCGCCTCCCGGCCGGCGAGCACCACCAGCGTCCGCGGCGACAGGGCGGGCAGGAAGCGGTCGACGAGCCAGCTCTCCAGTCCCTGGCAGTGCTCGAAGGCGTCGACGAGCAGCACGGCGTCCGCGGGGGCGCCCGCGACCTCGGCCTCCACCCCGGCGGGCGAGGGGTCGACGAGCCTGCCGTTCACCTCGACCACAGGCCGGCCCGCGTCCCGGCTCTCGTCCGCGAACCGCCGCAGCAGGGTCGACTTGCCCACGCCGCCGGGCCCGTGGACGTAGATCACCGCGGGCGCGCCGTCGCCGCCGGCGAGGGCCTCGCGGAACACCGCCAGCTGCGCGGAACGTCCGACGAAGGCGCGCTCCCGCGCCCACCGCAGCCGCTCCGCCAGGCTCTTCGCTTCACGCTTCATCCGCGCAATGTATACGCCGCTCCGACGTGCGGGAATCCGCCTCCGCCACCCGGACCGGAGGAGGGCGCGGACCCGTGCGGGCACGGGAGTGAGCGGCGGGTGAACACCCACTGGTCTGGCGGGTGAGCAACGGGAGCCGTCACAGTGACCGGCGAAGGACGAACGGGCGTCACCGCCCGCGTCGGCGTCGTCCCCCGCCCCAGGAGTGCTGCCCATGTCCCCCGCGCACCGCCCCGGCCCTGACGGCCGGCCCCCGCAGGAGCTCCCGGTGGAGACCTGTCTGACCTGCCACCTCGTGGTGAACCAGGAGGCGGCCACGCCGCTGTCGGTGCACCTCGGTTACGACCCCGCGGAGCCCTTCGGGGTGAGCGTGAGTTTCCCCTCCGACGAGAACCGCCGGACCCGCTGGGTGTTCTCCCGGGACCTGTTGCAGGACGGACTGTACGAGCCCACCGGCGAGGGGGACGTCCGCGTCTGGCCGTCCGGCGGCTGCCGGTGCGGCTGCTGCGGCAGCACCCACGCCCGGATCCTGCTGCAGGGCGCCACCGGCTACGCGCTGCTCGACCTGCCCCTGGAGCCGGTGCAGCACTGGCTCGACCGGACCTGGAGCCTGGTCCCCGAGGGCACCGAGGAGTCCCGGCTCGACTGGAGCGTGGTCGAGCACCTGGTGGACCAGCGGCCGCCCGCGGCCTGAGGGCGGGCGGCGGCCCGGCGACGGGCGGGCCGCCCCCCGCC
>NZ_JBHTVQ010000080.1:0-25242 GCF_042792855.1 Streptomyces sp. NPDC056600 | reverse complement strand
GCGCACGCCGCCCGCTGGGGCGTCGAGGCCCGGCCGCGGGGGCCGGGCCTTCGCGCGTTTCTCGCGCTCACGACGCGCGCACAGGGGCGCTCATGGCACGCTCACGACGGGACGCGCGCTCAGGCGCGACGACCGTGCGCCGTGGAGGAGGCGCCGCCGAAGAGGCGGGCGACGGCTCGGAAGGGCAGTGTCACCACGGTGGCGATGGCACTGCCGATCTGACGGAGAACGTCCGCGACAGCTCGGAACACGTTGGTCACCTTCCCTCGCTCTGCCCGGCCGGAAGTCCCGGCGCCGGGGAACCTACAGGTAACCGGCCTCGCCACGGACATGCCTGATCGGTCCCGGAAGGTGCCGGGCGGCCGGTCAGTGCGGCCAGGTGAAGAAGGCGCCGCGGCGCTCCAGGAAGGCGGCGACCCCCTCCTCGAGATCCCTGCTGGCGCGGGCCGCCGCGGCCCAGTGGGCGTCCCGGTCGGTGCGTCCGTCGGCGAACTCCTTGGCCGCCGCCTGGGTGAGCCGCGAACGGGAGACCAGGATCCGGGCGAACTCCTCCACCCGGGCCGCGAGCCGTCCGGCCGGCAGCAGCTCGTCCACCAGACCGGTCCGCAGGGCCCGCTCCCCGTCGACGAGCTCCCCGGAGAACAGCAGGTACTTCGCGCCCGAGGGTCCCACCAGCGACACCAGCCGCCGGGTGGAGGAGGACGGGTAGACGATCCCCAGCTTGGCCGGCGTCACCCCGAAGAGCGCGCCCTCCTCGGCGAACCGCAGGTCACAGGCGGCCGCCAGCTGCGTGCCGCCGCCCACGCAGTGGCCGCGCACCGCCGCGAGCGTCGGCTTCGGGAACGCGGCCAGCGCCTCCTCCGCCTCCAGCGAGAGCCGCTGCGCCACCTCCGCGGTGTCGCGCAGCCCCGAGATGTCCGCGCCCGCGCAGAAGGTGGCTCCCTCGCCGGTGAGCACCAGGACCCGCACGGCGTCGTCGAGCGCCAGCGTCTCCAGCAGCGGCGGCAACGCCCGCCACATCGCGTCGGTCATGGCGTTGCGCCGGGCGGGATGGCTGATCACGACGGTGGCGACGCCGTCGGCGACGCTGTGCGACAGATGGGGCATGCCGCGGATGGTACCGGCGGGCTGGGTACTCGGCCCGGCACGAGGGACACCCGGCGAGGAGGCCGTGATGAGCAGGATCAGGGCGAAGGACGAGCGGACGCGGATCAACCGGAGCTTCGGCTGGCTGGCCGTCCTCGGCGTGGCGCTGGTGATCGCGGGGGTCGTCGGCCTCGTCTACACGGGTCTGGCGACCCTCACCAGCATGCTGCTGTTCGGCTGGCTGCTGCTGATCGGCGGCGTGGTGGGCCTCGGGCACGCGGTGCAGGCCCGGGGCACCGGCTTCTTCTGGCTGGGCGTGGTGGTCGCGGCGCTGAACATCGCGGCCGGCGTGGTGATCCTCGTGCGGCCCGACGCGGCGGCGGTCTCGCTGACCCTGTTCGCGGCGCTGCTGTTCCTCACCGGCGGGGTGTTCCGCATCGTCGGCAGTCTCGTGGTGCGCGGGCCGCAGTTCGGCTGGACCCTGGTGCAGGGCGCCTTCGGTCTGCTGCTGGGCATCCTGGTGCTGAACTCCTGGCCGAGCGACAGCCGCTACGTCCTGGCCACCTTCTTCTCGCTGGCGCTGCTCTTCGACGGACTGGGGCTGGTCGCCACCGGCTTCGGCGGCCGCAACGTGGTGGGGATGGTGACCGAGGCCGAACGCGCCGACCGCGGACGCAGCCTCGGGGGCGACGCCTACTACGCGGGCCGCTCGGACGCGGAGCGGAACGTGTCCGAGGGGGAGCGGACCGGCCCGGAGGACGGGCGTCGCGGCGCAGGAGGGGACGTTCCGCCCCAATAAGCGGAAGAGTTCGCGAAGCTTCCCCAGGCGCGCAGGAGCGATCCTGCAACCGCCCTTGGCATACGCCCATCGGTCGACATCCGTCGATAGTGATCGTTTTCTGGACAGCGTGCGGGCGATGACCTGCCGGTTCCCACACTCGACGTGTGGTGACAGTCGAGCACGAGGGTGGGGGCCGGACGATGGAGGACCCAGGGCGCGGAGACGATCCGGGCCCACGAGGCCCCGTGGAGGCGGCGACCGCGCCCCCCGGGGCGCACGCCCCCTACGAAGGCGTGTGGAGGTTCACCGCACCGGCCGTGGACGCCTCGGTGCCGCAGGCGCGCCGTGCCGTGCGGGACCTGCTGCGGCGCCAGGGAGTGCCGGCCGCCGAGGAGGTGGTCGACGGCCTGCTGCTGATCGTCTCGGAGCTGGTCACCAACGCCGTCCGCCACGCCGCTCTGCTCTCACCCGTCCTGGCGGTGGAGGTCGCGGTCGGCGCGGAGTGGATCAGGGTCTCCGTCGAGGACAGCCACCCCTACCGGCCCACCGCGCTGATCGCCGACACCGGCCAGACCGGCGGCCGCGGCCTGCTGCTGGTGCGCGAGACCACCCGCGAGTTCGGCGGAGCCTGCGAGGTGGAGCACACCGCCGCGGGCGGGAAGATCATCTGGGCGGCCCTGCCGCTCCGCCCGCCCGTCCGCTACTGAGGACCGCGCGGGCGACGGCGGCTACCAGCCGGCCGAAGGACCGGTGAGCTCGCGGACCGCGGGGCGCGCCGCGTCGAGGACGGTCATGAACCACGCCGAGAAGGGATCGGCGTCGTGCCGCTTCTCCAGCTCCTCGGGGGTGACGAACGCGATGTCGCCCACCTCCTCCGGGTCCGGGTCGAGGCGGCCGCGGACCAGGCCGACGAAGAGATGGTTGAACTCCTGCTCCACCAGGCCCGAGGCCGGGTCCGGGTGGTTGTAGCGGACCGTCCCCGCCTCGGCGAGCAGCGCGGGGGAGACGCCCAGCTCCTCGAAGGTGCGGCGCGCGGCCGCGGCGAACGGGGCCTCGCCCGGGTAGGGGTGGCCGCAGCAGGTGTTGGACCACACGCCGGGGGAGTGGTACTTGCCCAGCGCGCGCTGCTGCAGCAGCAGCCGCCCGCGGTTGTCGAAGAGGAAGACGGAGAACGCGCGGTGCAGCAGACCGGGCGCCTGGTGCGCCGTGAGTTTCTCCTCCGTGCCGATGGTCACGCCCTGCTCGTCGACCAGCTCCAGCAGGATGGTCTCGTCCGTCGTCGTCTTCACAGGTGTGCTCGGCATGACCCCTAGTCTGCCGTACGCGACCCCGTGGCGAGGGCGCGGCACCGCCGACCGGACCCCGCGCGCCGGAGTGCGGTCAATGGCACAGACGCGCCTCGCGCGCCGCGTGGCCCGCCGGTTCGAGCTGGAAGGTGCAGTGCTCCACGTCGAAGTGCGAGCCCAGACAGGACTGCAGGTCGCGCAGCATCCGCTCGTGTCCCCTGCCCTCCAGCGCCTCGGGGCCGACCACCACGTGCGCCGACAGCACCGGCAGTCCCGAGGTGATCGTCCACACGTGCAGGTCGTGCACGTCGTCCACGCCCGGCAGCGCCAGTAGGTGCGCGCGCACCTGGGCCATGTCGACGTCGCGCGGGGCGGCCTCCAGCAGCACGTCCACCGTCTCGCGCAGCAGCCGCCAGGCGCGGGGCACGATCATCAGCGCGATCACCAGGGAGGCGACGGGGTCGGCGGCCTGCCAGCCGGTGAGCAGCACCAGCCCGGCCGAGACCAGTACCGCGACCGACCCCAGCGCGTCGGCGGCGACCTCGAGGAAGGCGCCGCGCACGTTCAGGCTCTCCTTGCGGCCGCCCATCAGCAGCAGGAGCGAGACCAGGTTCGCCACCAGGCCCACCGCGCCGAAGACCAGGGTCAGGCCGCCCTCCACCTCGGCCGGCTCCAGCAGCCGGCCAACGGCCTCGACCACCACGTAACCGCCCACCCCGAAGAGCAGGAGACAGTTGGCCAGCGCCGCCAGGATCTCCGCGCGGGCCAGCCCGAAGGTGTGGTGACCGCTCGCCGGGCGGCCCGCGAAACGGATCGCCAGCAGCGCCATGCCCAGCCCCAGCGCGTCGGTGGCCATGTGGGCGGCGTCCGCGACCAGGGCGAGGGAGCCCGCGAGCACGCCTCCGGTCACCTCGGCCGCGGTCACCAGCAGCGTGATCGCCAGGGCCGCCCGCAGCCGGCCGCGGTGCGCCGCGGTCACCGTGGCGGCGGGCCCGGCGCCCCCGCCGTGATGGTGCCCGTGCTGATGTCCGGCCCCCATGGAAACCGCCCTCCGTGATCGCCGCCGCCCCCGGGTGACCGGGGAACGCCGCCTTCCGCCGACCGTTGCCGCCCCCAGTCAACTACCTCCGGTCGCCCGGGGCAAAGCGACGCTGAACACCGTTGTCATATCCTTTGACCTGCGCAAACGCCCGGCGTCCTGCCTGCCGCCGGGCGGGCGGTGATCGCGGAGCTCCGGCGATCCGATAACCTCTGCCGACACGCCCCGGCCGCCTCGCCGGGCGGGCCACCACGTATGCCGCCGGCGCGCCGCAGCGCCGCACCCAGGGAGTGAGTACGGTTGCCGACCGCCATCGTCACCGGTCCGCCGGTTCCCGGATCTTCCTTGGCGGACGATCTCGGATCCCTCGGATTCGAGGTGAGGACCGCCGCAGACGTGGGTGAGACGGAGGCACTGCTCGCCGCCGTCCCCGGCGACCGCCGCGTCGCCCTCGTCGACGCCCGGTTCATGGGCCACCTGCACGCCCTGCGCCTGGGTCTCACCGACCCCCGGTTCCCGGTCTCCGCGATCGAGGGCGCCGTCTCGGTGAAGCCGCAGGCGCGCCAGGCGCTCACCCGGGCCGTCGCCCGGGCCAGCTCCGCCGCCGTGGACGCCGGGGACGCCCCCGCGCCCGGCGACGCCGTCACGGTCGCCGACCGCACGCTGGCCGACCGGCTCGCCGCCGCCCTCGAGACGGACGGCGAGCAGGTGCACCGCCCCGAGCTGGGCAGCCTCGTGGCGGCCACCCCCGCGGACCCGCAGAGCCGGCACGCCACCCGTGAGGCCCTCGCCGCCGTCGACGAGGAGTCGGTCCGGCTGCGCTCCGCGGTGAAGGCCCGCGACGGCTTCGTCACGACCTTCCTGATCAGCCCCTACTCCAAGTACGTCGCCCGCTGGTGCGCCCGCCGGGGACTGACCCCCAACCAGGTCACCACCGCCTCGCTACTCACCGCGCTGATCGCCGCCTCCTGCGCCGCCACCGGCACCCGCGGCGGATTCGTCGCGGCCGGCGTCCTGCTGATCGCCTCGTTCGTCCTGGACTGCGCGGACGGGCAGCTCGCCCGCTACTCGCTCCAGTACTCGACGCTGGGCGCCTGGCTCGACGCCACCTTCGACCGGGCCAAGGAGTACGCCTACTACGCGGGCCTCGCCCTGGGCGCCGCCCGCGGCGGCGACGACGTCTGGGCGCTGGCCCTGGGCGCGATGGTCCTGCAGACCTGCCGGCACGTGGTCGACTTCTCCTTCAACGAGGCCAACCACGACGCCCAGGCCAACACCAGCCCCACCGCGGCGCTCTCCGACAAGCTGGACAACCTCGGCTGGACGGTCTGGCTCCGCCGCATGATCGTCCTGCCGATCGGCGAACGCTGGCTGATGATCGCCGTGCTCACCGCGCTGACCACGCCCCGCGTCACCTTCGTGGTGCTGCTGATCGGCTGCGCCGTCGCCGCCTGCTACACCACCGCCGGCCGCCTGCTGCGCTCGGTGACCCGCAAGGCGCGCCGCACCGACCGCGCCGCCGCCGCGCTGGCGGACCTGACCGACAGCGGCCCCCTGGCGCAGGCCGTGGCCCGGGTCACCCGTCGTCTCGTCCCGTCCGGCTGCGCCCCGTTCGCCGCCGCCGCGGGCGCGCTGCTCGTGGTGATCCTCGCCGCAGTGTGCGGCGCCTCGTGGATCACCGTCGCCGGCGCCGCCGGCTACGCAGTGCTGGCCGGCGTGGCCGTCGCCCGGCCCCTGATGGGCGCGCTGGACTGGCTCGTTCCCCCCTTCTTCCGCGCCGCCGAGTATGGCGTCGTTCTGCTGCTCGCGGCCCAATCCGAGGTGAACGGAGCGCTTCCGGCGGCTTTCGGGCTGGTGGCGGCGGTCGCCTACCATCACTACGACACGGTGTACCGCATCCGCGGGAACGCCGGAGCGCCCCCGCACTGGCTGGTGCGGGCGGCGCTGGGCCACGAGGGCCGCATCCTCGTGGTCACCGTGCTCGCCGCACTGCTCACCGCGGCGCAGTTCCCGGTCGCGCTCACGGCGCTCGCCGTGGCCGTGGCCGCCCTGGTGCTCCTGGAGAGCATCCGCTATTGGGTGTCCGCCCACCGGGCCGGCGCACCCGCTGTACACGACGAAGGAGAACCCGCATGATCGGCCTCGTGCTGGCGGCAGGCGCCGGACGCCGCCTGCGCCCCTACACGGACACCCTTCCCAAGGCTCTGGTGCCCGTGGGGCCCGAGGGCAACGAGGACAGCCTCACCGTCCTCGACCTGACCCTCGGCAACTTCGCCGAGATCGGCCTCACCGAGGTGGCGATCATCGTCGGGTACCGCAAGGAGGCCGTCTACGAGCGCCGCGAGGCGCTCGAGGCCAAGTACGGTGTCAAGATCACCCTGATCGACAACGACAAGGCCGAGGAGTGGAACAACGCCTACTCCCTGTGGTGCGGCCGTGACGCCCTCAAGGACGGCGTCATCCTCGCCAACGGCGACACCGTCCACCCGGTCTCCGTGGAGAAGACGCTGCTCGCCGCCCGCGGCGAGGGCAAGAAGATCATCCTCGCCCTCGACACGGTGAAGAACCTCGCCGACGAGGAGATGAAGGTCGTCGTCGACCCCGAGAAGGGCGTCCGCAAGATCACCAAGCTGATGGACCCGGCGGAGGCCACCGGCGAGTACATCGGTGTCACCCTGATCGAGGGCGACGCGGCCGCCGAGCTCGGCGACGCGCTGAAGACGGTCTGGGAGACGGACCCGCAGCAGTTCTACGAGCACGGCTACCAGGAGCTGGTCAACCGCGGCTTCAAGATCGACGTCGCGCCGATCGGCGAGGTCGCGTGGGTCGAGATCGACAACCACGAGGACCTGGCCCGTGGGCGGGAGATCGCGTGCCGCTACTGACGAGGCTCATTCCGTCGCCGGTCGTCGTCGACATCCGGTCCGGGGCCTTGGACGACCTGGCGGCGATCCTGTCCGACCAGCGGATCTCGTCCTCGGGCAAGCTGGCCTTCGCCATCAGCGCCGGCTCCGGTCAGGCGCTGAGGGAACGGTTCGCTCCCGCGATGCCGCAGGCGGACTGGTTCGACGACGCGGACGGCACCATCGACGGCGCCGTCCGGCTGGCCGACTCCATCAAGCGCAAGGGCCGCTACGACGCGGTCGTCGCGCTCGGTGGGGGCAAGGTGGTCGACTGCGCCAAGTACGCGGCCGCCCGGGTCGGGCTGCCGCTGGTCGCGGTCGCCACCAACCTGGCCAACGACGGACTGTGCTCGCCGGTGGCCACGCTGGACAACGACGCGGGCCGCGGCTCGTACGGTGTCCCGAACCCCATCGGCATCGTCATCGACCTGGACATAATCCGCCAGGCGCCGCCGCAGTTCGTGCGGGCCGGCATCGGCGACGTGATCTGCAAGATCTCGGCCGTGGCGGACTGGGAGCTGTCCCAGCGGGTGAACGGCGAGAAGGTGGACGGCCTGGCCGCCGCGATGGCACGGCAGGCCGCCGAGGCCGTGCTGCGTCATCCCGGCACCATCGCGGACGACCAGTTCCTCGCCACCCTGTCGGAGTCGCTGGTGCTCTGCGGCATCTCGATGTCGGTGGCGGGCGACTCGCGCCCCGCCTCCGGCGCGTGCCACGAGATCAGCCACGGGTTCGACCTGCTCTTCCCGAAGCGGGCCGCCGCCCACGGCGAGCAGTGCGGCCTGGGCGGCGCGTTCGCCACCTACCTGCGGGGTGACGTGGCGACCGCGGGCGAGATGGCCGAGTGCCTGCGCCGTCACGACCTGCCGGTGCTGCCGGAGGAGATCGGCTTCTCCATGGAGGAGTTCGTCAAGGTCGTGGAGTTCGCGCCGGAGACCCGTCCCGGCCGCTACACGATCCTCGAGCACCTCGACCTCCGGACCGACCAGATCAAGGACGCGTACGCCGACTATGTCAAGGCCATCGGTAGCTGAACTGCGGCCCGTCGTCCACCCCGAAGGGGTGAAGGACCGGCGCAGCGGTGAGCACTGGGCGGGTCGTCTCTACATGCGGGAGATCTCGCTGCGGGTCGACCGTTACCTGGTGAACACCCGGGTGACGCCCAACCAGCTCACCTACCTGATGGTGGTGGCGGGCGTCCTGGCGGGCGCGGCACTCCTGGTGCCGGGTCTCGCCGGGGCGCTCCTCGGCGCCCTGCTGATCCAGCTGTACCTCCTGCTGGACTGCGTCGACGGGGAGATCGCCCGCTGGCGCGGGCAGACCTCGGTCACCGGGGTCTACCTCGACCGCGTCGGCCACTACCTGTCCGAGGCCGCACTGCTGGTCGGCTTCGGCCTGCGCGGCGCCGACCTGTGGGACGGGGCGGAGAGCCCCGAGTGGCTGTGGGCCTTCCTCGGCACCCTGGCCGCCTTGGGCGCCATCCTGATCAAGGCCGAGACGGACCTGGTCGACGTGGCGCGCAGCCGCAGCGGCCTGACCGCCGTGAAGGACGAAGCCGCCGCGCCCCGCTCCTCCGGCCTCGCGCTGGCCCGCCGGGTGGCGGCCGCGCTCAAGTTCCACCGGCTGGTCGGCGGCGTGGAGGCGAGCCTGTTCGTCCTCGCCGTCGCGATCGCCGACCTGATCGCCGGCGGCGGTCTCTTCTGGACCCGCCTCGGCATCGCCGTGCTGGCAGGCATCGCGATCCTGCAGACCCTGCTGCACCTCGTGTCCATCCTCGCCTCGAGCAGACTGCGGTGAGCGCCTCCGTGAATTCCGTGAACCCCGTGCACTCCGTGAACGAAGCCCCGAAGGACGCCGTGACCGGCCCTCAGCCCGACGCCGCCCCCGCGGGCCGCCGGCCCGCCAAGGTGGGCGCGGTGATCATCACCATGGGCAACCGCCCGGCCGAGCTGCGCGCGCTGCTCGACTCGGTGGCCCGCCAGGAGGGCGACCCGATCGAGGTCGTCGTGGTGGGCAACGGAGCACCCGTGCCCGACGTCCCCGAAGGCGTGCGGACCGTCGAGCTGCCCGAGAACCTGGGCATCCCCGGCGGACGCAACGTCGGCATCGAGGCCTTCCGCTCCGCGGGGGCCGACGGTTATGACGTCGATATCCTGCTCTTCCTGGACGACGACGGCCTGCTCGCCCGCACCGACACCGCCGAGCTGTGCCGCCAGGCGTTCGAGGCCGACCCGCGGCTGGGCATCATCAGCTTCCGGATCGCCGATCCCGACACCGGGGTGACGCAGCGCCGGCACGTCCCGCGGCTGCGCGCCTCCGACCCGATGCGCTCGTCGCGGGTCACCACCTTCCTCGGCGGGGCCAACGCGGTGCGCACCGAGGTCATGGCCCAGGTGGGCGCGCTGCCCGGCGACTTCTTCTACGCCCACGAGGAGACCGACCTCGCCTGGCGCGCCCTGGACGCCGGCTGGATGATCGACTACCGGGCCGACATGGTCCTGTACCACCCCACCACGGCCCCCTCCCGGCACGCCGTCTACCACCGCATGGTGGCGCGCAACCGGGTCTGGCTCGCCCGCCGCAACCTGCCCGCCCTCCTCGTCCCGGTCTACCTGGGGGTGTGGACGGCGCTCACGCTGCTGCGGACCCGCGACGGCGCCGCGCTCAAGGCGTGGCTGGGCGGCTTCAAGGAGGGCTGGACCACTCCGTGCGGCCCCCGCCGTCCGATGCGGTGGAGCACCGTGTGGAGGCTGACCCGACTGGGCCGGCCCCCGGTCATCTGAGACGCTCGTCGCAGCGGGGGGAGCGGGCGGCCCGTACCCTCGGCCGTGCCCGGTCCCCCGCCGGGACGCCGTGCCCGTCGAGA
This sequence comes from Streptomyces sp. NPDC056600, assembly GCF_042792855.1. Lineage (NCBI taxonomy): Bacteria > Bacillati > Actinomycetota > Actinomycetes > Kitasatosporales > Streptomycetaceae > Streptomyces > Streptomyces sp. NPDC056600. Next base: position 15,281 of record NZ_JBHTVQ010000080.1, on the reverse strand, counting down.
CGCCGTATCCATCGAGACAGCGAGAGTTCGAGCAGTGAGTGAGTCAACGCATGACGGCCCGGTCGCGGTCGGCCCGCGCCCGTCGCCCGACGACGGCCTGACGGCGGCGGAGCTCGCCGCCAAGTACGGCCTGACCGTGAGCGGCGCCCGGCCCTCCATCCCGGCGTACGTGCGTCAGCTGTGGAACCGCCGGCACTTCATCGTGGCCTTCTCCCGGGCGAAGCTGTCCGCTCAGTACAGCCAGGCCAAGCTCGGCCAGCTCTGGCAGGTGGTGACGCCGCTGCTGAACGCGCTGGTCTACTACCTGATCTTCGGGCTCATCCTGAACGCGGGCCGCGGCCTGCCCAAGGACGTGTACATCCCGTTCCTGGTGACCGGCGTGTTCGTGTTCACCTTCACCCAGACGTCGGTGATGTCCGGCGTGCGGGCGATCTCCGGGAACCTGGGCCTGGTGCGCGCCCTGCACTTCCCGCGCGCCTCGCTGCCCGTCTCCTTCGCCCTCCAGCAGCTGCAGCAGCTGCTGGTGTCGATGCTCGTGCTCTTCGCGGTCGTCATCGCCTTCGGCAGCCGGCCCTCGCTGTCCTGGCTGCTGATCGTGCCCGCGCTGGTCCTCCAGTTCGGCTTCAACACCGGTCTGGCCCTGATCATGGCGCGGGCCGGGGCGCACACCCCCGACCTGGCCCAGCTCATGCCGTTCGTCACCCGGACCTGGATGTACGCCTCCGGCGTGATGTTCTCCATCCCGGCCATGCTCGCGGACAAGCCGCAGTGGATCGCGGACGTCCTGCAGTGGAACCCGGCCGCCGTCTACATGGACCTGATCCGCTTCGCGCTGATCGACGGCTACGGCTCGGAGAACCTCCCGCCGCACGTGTGGGCGGTGGCGCTGGGCTGGGCCGTGCTGGTCCTGGCCGGCGGCTTCGTGTACTTCTGGAAGGCGGAGGAGAGGTACGGCCGTGGCTGAACAGCGCGAGGACGCCCATGTCCCGACCGTGATCGCGGACGAACTGCACATCGTCTACAAGGTCAACGGCGCCCGCAAGGGCAAGGGCAGCGCCACCGCCGCGCTCTCGCGCATCATGCGCCGGGGCGAGGAGCGGGGCGTCCGCGAGGTGCACGCGGTGCGCGGCGTCTCCTTCACCGCCTACAAGGGCGAGGCCATCGGCCTCATCGGTTCCAACGGCTCGGGCAAGTCGACCCTGCTGCGGGCCATCGCCGGCCTGCTGCCGGCCGAGCGCGGCCGGGTGTACACCCACGGCCAGCCCTCCCTGCTGGGCGTCAACGCCGCCCTGATGAACGACCTGACCGGCGAGCGCAACGTGATACTCGGCGGCCTCGCCATGGGGATGTCGCGCGAGCAGATCCGCGAGCGCTACCAGGAGATCGTCGACTTCTCCGGCATCAACGAGAAGGGCGACTTCATCACGCTGCCGATGCGGACGTACTCCTCCGGCATGGCGGCGCGGCTGCGGTTCTCCATCGCCGCGGCCAAGGACCACGACGTGCTGATGATCGACGAGGCGCTGGCCACCGGGGACCGGAAGTTCCAGAAGCGCTCCGAGGCGCGCATCCGCGAACTGCGCAAGCAGGCCGGCACCGTCTTCCTGGTCAGCCACAACAACAAGTCGATCCGCGACACCTGCGACCGGGTGCTGTGGCTGGAGCGGGGCGAGCTGCGGATGGACGGACCCACCGAAGAGGTCCTCAAGGAGTACGAGAAGTTCACCGCCAAGTGACACCGCGTCGCCCCCGCGGCGTCCGCCCCGCGCGGGCGCGGCGCTGCGGCCTGCGGCGCGAGCCAGGGGGCACGCTCGGGGCCGCGGTGACCGTGGGTGACCCCCCTGCGTGCGCGCGCCGACGCGCCACGTAGGCTGGGGCGACGCCGCAATCACGGCAAGCGACGACGAAACGGCGTATATCTCGCACTTCGCACGCCTCGCCCTGCGCTCGGCGTGTCCGAAATAGTGCGATTTAGATCCACAGTGTAGAACGGGAGACATGACGGCAATGGCTACGGAAGTGTCCCGACCCGTAGGGTCCGCCGTCCCCGTCCAGGGCCGCGCGTGGTGAGGCGAGCGGCAGCGCCGCGTGCCGGGGACGGCACCCTCGTCAAGGCGGCCGACGAGAACTTCCCGGTGGCGCCCTTCTTCCTGCCCCGCGCGTGGCGTGAGGACCTGATGGCCGTCTACGGCTTCGCCCGTCTGGTCGACGACATCGGCGACGGCGACCTGGCCCCCGGCGGCGAGGACGCCCGACTGCTCGGCGTCGCCCCCGCCGACGCGGACGACCGGCTCCTGATGCTCGACGCCCTGGAGGCCGACCTGGGCCGCCTGTTCGGCGCGGAGCGGCCCCGCCATCCGCTGATCGCGCACCTCGCCCCCACGGTGCGCCGGACCGGCCTCACCCCCGAGCCGTTCCTCGGCCTGGTCGCCGCCAACCGGCAGGACCAGGAGGTCACCCGGTACGAGACCTGGGACGACCTGCTCGCCTACTGCGAACTGTCGGCCAACCCGGTGGGCCGCCTGGTGCTCGCCGTCACCGGCACCGCCACCCCCGAACGGATCCGCCGCTCCGACGCGGTGTGCACCGCCCTCCAGGTCGTCGAGCACCTCCAGGACGTCCGCGAGGACCTGGAGCGGGGCCGGATCTACCTGCCGCTGCAGGACATGAAACGTTTTCACGTCGACGAGGCCGCCCTGGCCGCCCCCACCGCAGGCGCCTCCGTGCGCGCGCTGATCGCCTTCGAGGCGCAGCGCGCGCGGACGCTGCTCGACGAGGGCGTCCCCCTGGTGGCGAGCGTCTCCGGACGCCTGCGGCTGCTGCTGGCCGGTTTCACCGCCGGAGGCCGGGCGGCGCTGGCCGCCGTCGCCGCCGCCGGGTTCGACGTGCTGCCCGGTCCGCCGAAGCCCGGCAAGGTACGCCTGCTGCGCGAGGCGGGCGTGATCCTGCGAGGAGAGAGGTGATCGGGACCGTGGACCTGGAGCAAGACGTCCCCGCGCCGGTGCTCGCCGCCTACAGCTACTGCGAGACCGTCACCGGACAACAGGCGCGCAACTTCGCCTACGGCATCCGGCTGCTGCCCGAGGCCAAACGCCGTGCCATGTCGGCCCTGTACGCCTTCTCCCGGCGCGTGGACGACATCGGCGACGGCGACCTGCCCGACGAGGTCAAGGCGCTCCGGCTGAAGGAGACCCGGGCTCTGCTCGCCCGGGTCCGCGACGGCGAGATCGACGAGTACGAGACCGACCCGGTGGCGGTGGCCCTGGCGCACGCGGCGCGGGTCTTCCCGATACCGCTGGACGGCCTGGACGAGCTGATCGACGGCGTGGTGATGGACGTCCACGGCGCGACCTACGAGACCTGGGACGACCTCGCCCTGTACTGCCGCTGCGTGGCGGGGGCGATCGGCCGCCTCTCCCTCGGGGTGTTCGGCGCCGATGCGGGGGCGCGCGACGTCGGACGCGCGGCCGAGTACGCCGACACCCTCGGTCTCGCGCTCCAGCTCACCAACATCCTGCGCGACGTCCGCGAGGACGCCGAGGGCGGCCGCGTCTACCTGCCCGCCGAGGACCTGGCCAAGTTCGGCTGCTCCGCCGGATTCGACGGGCCGACCCCGCCGGCCGGCTCGGACTTCGCCGGGCTCGTCCACTTCGAGGTCCGCCGGGCGCGCGCCCTGTTCGCCGAGGGCTACCGGCTGCTGCCCATGCTGGACCGGCGCAGCGGCGCCTGCGTCGCCGCCATGGCCGGCATCTACCGTCGGCTGCTGGACCGCATCGAGCGCGACCCGCTCGCCGTGCTGCGCGGCCGGGTCTCGCTGCCCGGCCGGGAGAAGGCGTACGTCGCCGTACGCGGCCTGTCCGGCCTCGACGCACGCACCGTCACCCGGCGCGACGCCAGGAGGACTTCCTGATGGGATCCCCGGAGTGCGGGCGCACCGGAGCCCGGGCGGCCTTCGCGGCCGTCCGCGCGCCGGGCGGCCCCGGCCGCCCGCCGCGGACCGCCCCGGGTGCGGGGGAGGGGACGCGATGACCCGCACCGCCACGAGCCGCGCCGCCGCGGCGGGCGACGCCGTCGTCGTGGGCGGAGGACTGGCCGGCGTCACCGCCGCGCTGTCCCTCGCCGACTCCGGGGTCCGCGTCACCCTGCTGGAGGGCCGCCCCCGGCTCGGCGGCCTCGCCTTCTCCTTCCGCCGGGGCGAGCTGACCGTCGACAACGGACAGCACGTGTACCTGCGCTGCTGCACCGCCTACCGCTGGTTCCTCGACCGCGTCGGCGGCGCCGCGCTCGCGCCGCTGCAGGAACGTCTCGACGTGCCCGTCCTGGACGTCGCGCGCCCCCCGGGCCGCCGGCTGGGACGCCTGCGGCGCGACCCGCTGCCGGTGCCGCTGCACCTGGGCCGCAGCCTCACCGCCTACCCCCATCTCTCGCTCGCCGACCGCGCCCGGGTGGGCCGCGCGGCCGCCGCGCTGTACCGGCTCGACCCCGCCGACCCGGCCCTGGACGCACGCGACTTCGGCGGCTGGCTGGCCGAGCACGGGCAGTCGCCGCGCGCCGTCGAGGCGCTGTGGGACCTCATCGGCGTCGCCACCCTCAACGCCCGCGCCGACGACGTCTCGCTGGCCCTGGCCGCCATGGTGCTGCGCACCGGGCTGCTCTCCGGAGCGGGCGCCTCCGACATCGGATGGGCCCGCGTCCCGCTCGGCGAGCTCCACGACACCCTGGCCCGCCGCGCGCTGGAGGAGGCGGGCGTCCAGGTCCTCACCCGCGCCCGGGCGACCGCCCTGGAGCGCCGCGAGGACGGCCGCTGGCGGGTCGCCCTCGCCGAAGGCGCGGGCGGCGCGCGGACCCTCGCGACCGACGCCGTCGTCCTGGCCGTACCGCCCCGCGAGACCCACGGTCTGCTGCCCGGCGGCGCCCTCGAGGACGCCGGACGGCTCCTGGAGATCGGGCACTCGCCCATCCTCAACGTGCACGTCGTCTACGACCGCAAGGTCCTCGACGCGCCGTTCGTCGCCGCCCTCGGCACCCCGATCCAGTGGGCGTTCGACCGCACCGAGGCCTCCGGGCTCACCGAGGGCCAGTACCTGGCGCTCTCCCAGTCCGCGGCCGACGAGGACATCGACGCCCCGGTCGCCGACCTGCGCGCCCGGTACCTGCCCGAGCTGGAGAGACTGCTCCCGCTCACCCGTACGGCCCAGGTGCGGGACTTCTTCGTCACCCGGGAGCGCACCGCCACCTTCGCCCCCGCCCCCGGCGTCGGGCGGCTGCGGCCCGGCGCGCGCACCCGGCTGCCCGGCCTGGCCCTGGCCGGAGCGTGGACCGCGACCGGCTGGCCCGCCACCATGGAGGGCGCGGTCCGCAGCGGCGTGACGGCGGCCGACGCCGCCCTGGCCTCCCTGGGCCGTACCTGCCTCGTCCGCCACGCCTTCGCACCCGACCCGGCGCCCGCCGGGACCCTCCCGGGAGCCGTCGCGTGAGCGCCCGCGCCGCCGAAGGCGCTCCCCCCATCCCTGTCACCCCACGAGGAGAGATCGTGCCCACTGTGCCCCCGGCCGAGAAGGCCGCCGACGCGGTGAACGTGACCGCGCTGCTGGAGCGCGGCCGGACGCTGGCCACGCCGGTGCTCAGGGCCGCCGTGGAGCGTCTCGCGCCGCCCATGGACACCGTCGCCGCCTACCACTTCGGCTGGATCGACGCCGCGGGCAACCCGGCCGCCGGTGACGGCGGCAAGGCGGTCCGTCCCGCGCTCGCGGTGATGTCCGCCGAGGCCGCCGGCGCCGACCCCGAGGTCGGCGTCCCCGGAGCCGTCGCCGTGGAGCTGGTCCACAACTTCTCGCTGCTGCACGACGACCTGATGGACGGCGACGAGCAGCGCCGCCACCGCGACACCGTGTGGAAGGTGCACGGCCCCGCCCAGGCCATCCTGGTGGGCGACGCGCTGTTCGCCCTCGCCAACGAGGTCCTGCTGGAGCTCGGCACCGTCGAGGCCGGCCGCGCCACCCGCCGGCTCACCGCCGCCAGCCGCGCCCTGATCGACGGTCAGGCCCAGGACATCTCCTACGAGCACCGCGAGCGGGTCACCGTCGACGAGTGCCTGGAGATGGAGGGCAACAAGACCGGCGCCCTGCTCGCCTGCGCCTGCTCCATCGGCGCCGTCCTCGGCGGCGCCGACGACCGCACCGCCGACGCCCTCGAGCGCTACGGCTACCACCTCGGCCTCGCCTTCCAGGCCGTCGACGACCTCCTCGGCATCTGGGGCGACCCGCAGTCCACCGGCAAGCAGACCTGGAGCGACCTGCGCCAGCGCAAGAAGTCCCTGCCGGTGGTGGCGGCCCTCGCCGCCGGCGGCCCCGCCTCGGAGAAGCTGGGGGCGATCCTCGCCGCCGACGCCAAGACCGCCGACCTGCGCCCCGCCGACTCCGAGGACTTCTCCGAGGAGGAGTTCGCCTCCCGCGCCGCGCTCATCGAGGAGGCCGGCGGCCGCGCCTGGACCGCCGACGAGGCCCGCCGTCAGCACGCCGTCGCCGTCGCGGCCCTCGACGAGGTGCGGATGCCCACCCAGGTGCGGGAACAGTTCGTGGCGCTCGCCGACTTCGTGGTGGTTCGCACGAGATGATCCCGGAAGGTCCTCGCATCGCGTAGTCGCCGGCGGCTTCCCCCGGGAGCCGGCCGACGGCGGACCCGCAGCAGCCACACCACTGCAGGAAGGGGAAGCCATGACCGCGACAACCGACGGAAGCACCGGCGCGCTGCCCTCACGCGCCGACCCGGCGGCCGGAGTCCTCCCGGCCGACCACGCCGCCCGTCCCCCCGGGGACGGGGCGGCCGGCCCACGGGAGGCCGCGGCCCTCGCCGCCCGGCGGGCCGCCGAGCACCTGCTGGCCACCCAGGACGCCGAGGGCTGGTGGAAGGGCGACCTGGAGACCAACGTCACCATGGACGCCGAGGACCTGCTGCTGCGTCAGTTCCTCGGCATCCTCGACGAGGACACCGTCCGCGCCGCCGCCCTCCACATCCGCGGCAAGCAGCGCGAGGACGGCGCCTGGGACACCTTCCACGGAGGGCCGGGCGACCTCTCCGCCACCGTCGAGGCCTACGTCGCCCTCCGGCTGGCGGGCGACGCGCCGGACGCCCCCCACATGGCACGCGCCGCCGCCTGGGTCCGCGCACAGGGCGGCATCGCCGCCACCCGCGTCTTCACCCGCATCTGGCTCGCGCTCTTCGGCTGGTGGCCGTGGCAGGACCTGCCGGAGCTGCCGCCCGAGCTGATGTTCCTGCCGAAGTGGTTCCCGCTCAACATCTACGACTTCGGCTGCTGGGCCCGGCAGACCATCGTGCCGCTCACCGTCGTCTCGGCGAAGCGCCCGGTGCGGCCGGCGCCTTTCGCCCTCGACGAGCTGCACACCGACCCCGCGCGGCCGAACCCGCCCCGGCCGCACGCCCCGCTCGCCGGCTGGGACGGCCTCTTCCAGCGGCTGGACGACGCGCTGCGCCGCTACCGCACCGCCGCCCCGCGGCCGCTGCGCCGCGCGGCGATGAACGCGGCCGGCCGCTGGATCGTCGAACGCCAGGAGAACGACGGCTGCTGGGGCGGCATCCAGCCCCCGCACGTCTACTCGCTGATCGCCCTCCACCTGCTCGGCTACGACCTCGGCCACCCGGTGATGCGCGCCGGCATCGAGGCCCTCGACCGCTTCGCGGTGCGGCGCGAGGACGGCGCACGGATGGTCGAGGCCTGCCAGTCGCCCGTCTGGGACACCTGCCTGGCCGTCATCGCCCTGGCCGACGCCGGGCTCCCGGCCGACCACCCCGCGCTGGTCAAGGCGGCCGACTGGATGCTCGGCGAACAGGTCGTGCGGCCCGGCGACTGGTCGGTGCGCAGACCCGGACTCCCGCCGGGCGGCTGGGCCTTCGAGTTCCACAACGACAACTACCCGGACATGGACGACACCGCCGAGGTGGTCCTCGCCCTGCGCCGGGTCCGCCACCACGACCCGGAGCGGGTGGAGCACGCCGTCGCCCGCGGGGTGCGGTGGAACCTCGGCATGCAGTCCGCCGGCGGCGGCTGGGGCGCCTTCGACGTGGACAACACCGGCGTGCTGCCCAACCGGCTGCCGTTCTGCGACTTCGGCGAGGTGATCGACCCGCCGTCCTCCGACGTCACCGCTCACGTGGTGGAGATGCTCGCCGTCGAGGGCCTCTCCGACGACCCCCGCACCCTGCGCGGCATCGACTGGCTGCTGCGCGAACAGGAGCCGGACGGCAGCTGGTTCGGCCGCTGGGGCGTCAACTACGTCTACGGCACCGGCTCCGTGGTGCCCGCGCTGGTCGCCGCCGGAGTGCACACCGGCCATGCCGCCGTCCGCCGCGCGGTCGCCTGGCTGCGCTCCGTGCAGAACGCCGACGGCGGCTGGGGCGAGGATCTGCGCTCCTACCGCGAGGCGGGATGGGCGGGCCGCGGCGACTCCACCGCCTCGCAGACCGCCTGGGCGCTGATGGCCCTGCTGTCCGCGGGGGAGCGGGAGAGCGCCGCCGTCGAACGGGGCGTCGCCTGGCTGGCCGCCACCCAGCGCGAGGACGGCACCTGGGACGAGCCCCAGTTCACCGGCACCGGTTTCCCGTGGGACTTCTCCATCAACTACCACCTCTACCGGCAGGTGTTCCCGCTCACCGCCCTCGGCCGGTACCTCCACGGGGAACCCTTCGCCGCGAAGGCCCGGTGATGAGCGCCTCGACCGGGCCGCCGGACCCGTCCGCGCCCGCCCCGCTGCTGGTCGCCTGCGCGCTCGGCATCGAGCAGGTCGCCCTGCGTGCCGGCGCCCGCCGCGCCGGCCGCGCGGGCGGGCCCGGCGGCCCCGTCACCGTGCTGCGCACCGGCATGGGCGCCGCCGCGGCCCGGCGCTCCCTGGCCCACGCCCTGGCCGGGGAGGCGCTGCGCGACGCGGCGGTCCTCGCCACCGGCTTCTGCGCCGGACTCGCCCCCGGCATGCACCCCGGCGACCTGGTGGTCGCCGAGGAGACCCGGGACGCCCGGGGGCGCGTGCGGTGCACCGGCGCCGCGACGCTGGTGAAGGAACTCACCCGGGCCCTGCCGGGCCGCACCGTCCACACCGGGGTGCTCGCCGGGACCGACCACGTGGTCCGCGGCGCCGAGCGGACGGCGCTGCGAGGCGGAGGTGCCGTCGCCGCCGACATGGAGTCCGCCGCCACCCTGCTCGCCGCCGTCGGCGCCGGAACCCGTCCGGTTGCCGCCGTCCGGGTGGTCGTGGACGCCCCGGAGCACGAACTTGTACGAATCGGGACGGTTCGGGGTGGAATAACGGCGTTCCATGTCCTTCGTCGCGTACTTCCCGCGTTCTTCGAATGGCACCGTTCCCTGCCGCCCCCCGAGAGGTGAGCCCAGATGGCCATGCCGCTGCGCCAGTCCGTCACGGTCGCTACTTACCTGGCCCGACAGAAGCTCCGCCGCCGGGACAAGTTCCCGCTCATCGTGGAACTCGAGCCGCTCTTCGCCTGCAACCTCAAGTGCGAGGGATGCGGCAAGATCCAGCACCCCGCCGGCATCCTCAAGCAGCGCATGCCGGTCGCCCAGGCCGTCGGCGCGGTCGTCGAGTCCGGCGCGCCCATGGTGTCCATCGCCGGCGGCGAGCCGCTGATGCACCCCCAGATCCACGAGATCGTCCGCCAGCTGGTGGACCGGCGCAAGTACGTCTTCCTCTGCACCAACGCCGTGCTGCTGCGCAAGAAGCTCGACCTGTTCACGCCCTCGCGGTACTTCGCCTTCGCGGTCCACATCGACGGCCTGCGCGAGCGGCACGACGCCTCGGTCGCCAAGGAGGGCGTCTTCGACGAGGCCGTGGAGGCCGTCAAGGAGGCCAAGCGGCGCGGCTTCCGCGTCACCACCAACTCCACGTTCTTCAACACCGACACCCCGCAGACCGTCGTCGAGGTCCTGGACTACCTCAACGACGAGCTCCAGGTGGACGAGATGATGATCTCGCCCGCCTACGCCTACGAGAAGGCCCCCGACCAGGAGCACTTCCTCGGCGTCGAGCAGACCCGCGAGCTGTTCCGCAAGGCATTCTCCGGCGGCAACCGCCGCCGCTGGCGCCTCAACCACTCGCCGCTCTTCCTGGACTTCCTGGAGGGCCGCGCCGACTTCGACTGCACCGCCTGGGCCATCCCCAACTACTCGCTCTTCGGCTGGCAGCGGCCGTGCTACCTGATGAGCGACGGCTACGTGCCCACCTACCGCGAGCTGGTCGAGGACACCGACTGGGACAAGTACGGCCGCGGCAAGGACCCCCGCTGCGCCAACTGCATGGCCCATTGCGGCTACGAGCCCACCGCCGTGCTGGCGACCATGGGATCGCTCAAGGAGTCGCTGCGGGCCCTGCGGGACACGGTGGCCACCAACCGGGCCAACCAGCCGCAGGAACGGGTGGTGGCGGCCACCGCCGTGAAGGAACTCCCGTGACGGAGTTCGACCTGGCGGCGCTGCTGGCCGACCGTGCGGGGGAGCGCTACGCCCTGCACGAGCGGCATCTCAACCACCAGCTCCCCCGGATGCTGCGCACCCTCGGCTTCGACAGGCACTACGACCGGGCCGAGGGCGCCTACTTCTTCGACAGCGAGGGAAACGACTACCTCGACATGCTCGCCGGGTTCGGCGTGATGGGCCTAGGCCGCCACCACCCGGTGGTCCTCAAGGCGCTCCACGACGTCCTCGACGCCCGGCTCGCCGACCTCACCCGCTTCGACTGTCCGCCGCTGCCGGGCCTGCTCGCCGAACGGCTGCTGGCCCACAGCCCGCACCTGGACCGCGTCTTCTTCTGCAACAGCGGCACCGAGGCCGTGGAGACGGCGCTGAAGTTCGCCCGCAGGGCCACCGGGCGGCCCAGGATCCTGCACTGCGACCACGCCTTCCACGGCCTGACGGCCGGCGCGCTGTCGGCCAACGGGGAACCGGGCTTCCGGGACGGCTTCGGGCCGCTGCTGCCGGGCACCGCCGTCCCGCTGGGCGACCTCGGCGCGCTCGAGCGGGAACTGGCCCGCGGGGACGTCGCCGCGCTGATCGTCGAACCCGTCCAGGGCAAGGGCGTGCACGAGGCGCCGCCCGGCTACCTGCGCGCCGCCCAGCGGCTGCTGCACCGGCACAAGGCGCTGCTGATCGCCGACGAGGTGCAGACCGGGCTCGGCCGCACCGGCGACTTCTACGCCTACCAGCACGAGGAGGGGGTGGAACCGGACCTGGTGTGCGTGGCCAAGGCGCTCTCGGGCGGCTACGTGCCGGTGGGGGCGGCGCTGGGCAGGGACTGGATCTTCAAGAAGGTGTACTCCTCCATGGACCGGGTGCTGGTCCACTCCGCCAGCTTCGGGTCCAACGCCCAGGCCATGGCCGCCGGGCTCGCCGTGCTCTCGGTGATCGAGAACGACCAGATCGTCGCGGGCGCCCGGGCCACCGGCGAACTGCTGCGGTCACGGCTGGCCGCGCTCACCGAGCGCTACGAGCTGCTGACGGCGGTCCGGGGCCGGGGCCTGATGATCGGCATCGAGTTCGGCCGCCCGCGCTCGCTGAAGCTGCGCGGGAGGTGGGCGCTGCTGCAGGCGGCCCGGAAGGGGCTCTTCGCCCAGATGGTGGTCGTGCCGCTGCTGCGGCGGCACCGCATCCTGACCCAGGTGTCCGGCGACCATCTGGAGGTGATCAAGCTGATCCCGCCCCTGATCATCGGGGAACGGGAGGTGGACCGCTTCGTGACCGCGTTCACCGCGGTGATGGACGAGGCGCACGAGGGCGGGCTCGTGTGGGACTTCGGACGTCAGCTGATGCGGCAGGCGGTCGCCAACCGCTGAGCCGGGCCCGGCGGCCCGCCGCCGGGCCGCGGTCTCCCGCCGCCGCGCGCGAGCTCTCTTGCCTCTGAGGCAAAGGATTTGCCCTGGAGGCAAGAGAGTGGCTGAATGGTGACATGCCCGCCGCAGCACAGGCCCCCGGCCCCGGGCCGGGAGACCTTCCCAGCGTAGCCCCGACGCTCCGCGCACTCCGGCACCGGACCGGCCTCACCCTCGAGGCCGCCGCCCGGGCCGCCGACCTCTCCCCGGCCCACCTCTCCCGCCTGGAGACCGGCCACCGCCAGCCGTCCCTGCCCGTCCTCCTCGGGCTCGCCCGCGTCTACGGCACCACCGTCTCGGAACTCCTCGGCGAGACCACCCCCGACCGCGAGGCCGTGGTGCGGGCGTCCGCGGCCGCGGAGACCCGGGCCGGCGGCTGGAGCTACTGGCCCGCCGGGGCGCCGGGACGCGCCATGCAGGCCCTGCGCGTCCGCATCCCGCACAGCGGCGGCCCCCAGGACCAGGTGGTCCGGGTCCACCCGGGGGAGGAGTGGCTGCACGTCCTCGCCGGAGGACTCCGCCTCCACCTGGGCGACACGTCCCACGTGCTCGGCCCCGGCGACAGCGCCCACTTCGACTCGCTCACCCCGCACCGCCTGGCCGCCGAGGGCCCCGACGGCGCCGAGCTCCTGTTCGTCCACACCCTGCTGCAGAGCCCCACGGCCGCCCTCTGCCTCGGACCCGAGGCGCCCGGCGGCCACCCGACCCCGTCCGGAGCGACGTCATGACGAACCCCGACAAGAACAACGCCCCCGACCGCAGGAACGTCGAGGACAAGTTCCCGCGCGCCCTGTGGATCCGCCTCTTCGTCTACATCGTGGCGGGCCACCTCTTCGCCGGCTTCATCTGGCTGCTCTTCGAGGCGGGCGCCCGCGCCAACTGAGCAGGGGCGCCGGCCCGGCCGGCGCGGGGCGAGGGCCCGGGAGCGGACGTCCGCCCCCGGGCCCTCGCGCCTGCGCCTTCGCGCCTGCACGTCAGTCGAGGAGCCGCCCGCACAGCCGCTCCCGCAGCTCCGGGGTCACGCCCAGGCCCCGCGTCAGGTAGGCGTCGACCCCGCCCCAGGTCTCCTCGATCGTCTCGAACGCCGTCCCCAGGTACTCGGGCCGCGCGTCGAACAACGGGCTCAGCAGCTCGGTGATCTCCGGCGTGTAGGGGTCCGAGGACTCGCCGCCGCGGTGCAGCTTGTAGCGCCGGTGCTTGGCCCCCGACTTCAGGTAGTCCTCGGTGATCGCGTCCCGCTCCACGCCCAGCGCCAGCAGCGTCACGGCGATCGACAGGCCCGCGCGGTCCTTGCCGGCCGAGCAGTGCATCAGGGCCGGAGCGCCGTCCTCGGCCAGCGAGCGCAGCACCCAGGAGTGCTCCTCGGTGCGGGTGAGGACGGTCTGCCGGTAGGACGCGATCATGCGCTGCGCCGCGCGGCCGTCGCCCAGCAGGGGCCGCAGCTCGTCCACCCCTCCGCGGCGGACCCGGCGCCAGAACTCGGCGCCGTCGGCCGGGTCGGACAGCGGCAGGCGCACCTCCTGGACCCCGGGCAGCGTGACGTCGGGCCCCTCCAGGCTCCGGTCCGCCTCGTTGCGGAAGTCGAAGACGGTGCGCAGGCCGAGGGAGGCGAGGAAGGCGGCGTCCTCGGCGGTCGCGCTCGCCAGATGGCCGCTGCGGTACAGGACCCCGGGCCTCACCTTGCGGCCGTCCGCCGTGGGCATCCCGCCCACGTCGCGAAAGTTGCGCACTCCGGCGAGCTGGGGCTCGGTCGACGGGGCCTGCTGCGTCACGGGGGGCTCCTCCCACTCGGCCCCGCCGGCGCGGCATCCGGCGGGTGCGCTCCGACGATACGACACGCGTCCCCAGGACATGGAGGGTGCCGCCGTCCCGGAGCCCGTGGTCACCTCCGCACGCGGACTGTTCCCATGCTGCGTAATTCGGGCAAAAGACTCTAATGGTGATTTGTCGGGGAAAAGGGTAACTCTCGTTCCCCGAGGGGTCCGTGGGGTACGTGCGGGTGAGCAGCCTCATACCGGTGACCGAGCGTCGTCGGCGCCGATGGTGCAACTGGGCCTCGCGGGGCGGGAGTTGTGAGAGGCTTGGCGACTCTCTGTGACCGTTTTGCCCTTAAGTGATCACAAAGAATGCACCTTCGTGGAAATCCGGCGCTTGTCCGGTTGCGCTCCGGTCGCTTACGTTCACCATCCGATCCGGACGGACGCCTAATCCTGCCGCCGCCCGGATCTCTCACACTCACCCGAGTAACCCGAGTACGGCAGGAGCGGGGGACCCACAGGTACACGCCTGTTCCGGTCTCCGGAACGGGCTTGGGGTAAAGCCGCGCACGGCGCGGCCGGGCATCTCCAGCCCGCACCCGACAGCTCACCTCGCAGGCGACGGAGAGGACAACGTCATGCCCGCGAAGCGTCAGCAGCACCGCCGTCCCACCGGCGTCCAGCGCCTCACCCGCTCCATCGCCGTCGCCGGAACGGGCGCCATGGTGCTCGGCCTGCCCCTGATGGGCTCCGCCACCGCCCATGCCGCCGCGCCGCAGAACGCGGCGCAGAGCGTGCCGGCCGCCGCGAAGAAGGCCGTCGGCCAGACCTACACGGTCAAGAAGGGCGACTCCCTCTCGAAGATCGCCGAGAAGAAGAAGGTCGCGGGCGGCTGGAAGAAGCTGTACAAGATCAACCGCGAGGCCGTCGGCGACAACCCGCGCCTGATCAAGCCCGGCACCAAGCTGGACCTCGGCAAGAAGGCGGCCGCCAAGCCCGCCAAGGCCGGAGCCACCGCGAAGGCCGCCCCCGCCAAGCCCGCCGCGCCGAAGACCACGGTCGCCGACGCCGCCGCCACGAGCGGCTACACCGCCCCCGTGGACGCCGCGAGCCTGGGCACCGCCTACCACACGCCCGGCGGCATGTGGTCCAGCGGCTACCACACCGGCTCCGACTTCGTGATCCCCACCGGCACCCCGATCAAGGCGATCGCCGCGGGCACCGTGGTGGCGGCCGGCGACGGCGGCGCCTACGGCAACCAGGTCGTCATCCAGCACGCCGACGGCATGTACTCCCAGTACGCCCACCAGTCGCAGCTGTCCGTCTCCGTCGGGCAGACCGTGACGGTCGGCCAGCAGATCGGCCTGTCCGGCGCCACCGGCAACGTGACCGGCCCGCACCTGCACTTCGAGGTCCGCACCAGCCCCGACTACGGCTCCGACGTCGATCCGGTGGCCTACCTCAACTCGCACGGGGTCAGCCTCGGCTGACGCCCCTGAGGAACCTCGCGGTCGCACGCGAACCGAGGGCCGGGCCCCCCCCCCGGGGGGGGGGGCCGGGGGGTTTTCGGGGCCCAACCCGGGTGTTTTTAAACCCGCGGCAACCCCCACCCACGGGCGCGGGGGAAAACACCCC
>NZ_JBHTVQ010000079.1:0-26207 GCF_042792855.1 Streptomyces sp. NPDC056600 | reverse complement strand
GCCCGGCGCCCCGCCCAACCAGGAGGGGCGGCGCCGGGCCTCGGCGCGTCAGGGACGTGCGAACGTCGGGACGTCAGGTCAGATGAGACCCTGCGCGAGCATCGCGTCGGCGACCAGCTCGAAACCGGCGGTGTTGGCGCCGACCACGTAGTTGCCGGGGCTGCCGTAGCGCTCGGCGGTGGTGTGGCAGGAGTCGTGGATGTGGCGCATGATCTCCGCCAGGCGCTCCTCCGTGTGGGCGAAGGTCCACGAGTCGCGGGAGGCGTTCTGCTGCATCTCCAGGGCGCTGGTGGCCACGCCGCCGGCGTTGGCCGCCTTGCCCGGGCCGAAGGCCACACCGGCCTCCTGGAAGACGCGGACGGCCTCCGGGGTGGTGGGCATGTTGGCGCCCTCGGCGACCGCCTGGACACCGTTGCGCACCAGGGCGACGGCGTCGGCCTCGTGCAGCTCGTTCTGCGTGGCGCAGGGCAGGGCGACGTCCACCGGGACGCTCCACAGGCCGGCGCCGGGGACGTAGGTGGCGCTGTCGCCGCGGGCCTCGGCGTACTCGGAGACGCGGCCGCGGCGGACCTCCTTGATCTCCTTGAGGAGCTCGAGGTCGATGCCCTTCTCGTCGACGACGTAGCCTCCGGAGTCGGAGCAGGTCACCACGGTCGCGCCGAGCTGGTGGGCCTTCTCGATCGCGTAGATGGCGACGTTGCCCGAGCCGGAGACCGCGACACGCTGGCCGTCGAGCGAACCGCCGCGGCTGCGCAGCATCTCCTGGGTGAACAGGACACAGCCGTAGCCGGTGGCCTCGGTGCGCGCCTGGGCGCCGCCCCAGCCGAGGCCCTTGCCGGTGAGGACGCCGGACTCGTAGCGGTTGGTGATGCGCTTGTACTGACCGAACAGGTAGCCGATCTCCCGGCCGCCGACGCCGATGTCACCGGCGGGGACGTCGGTGTACTCGCCGAGGTGGCGGTGGAGCTCGGTCATGAACGACTGGCAGAACCGCATGATCTCGGCGTCCGAACGGCCCTTGGGGTCGAAGTCGGAGCCGCCCTTGCCGCCGCCGATGGGCATGCCGGTGAGCGCGTTCTTGAAGATCTGCTCGAAGCCGAGGAACTTCACGATGCCCAGGTTCACCGACGGGTGGAACCGCAGGCCGCCCTTGTACGGGCCGAGGGTGCTGCTGAACTCGACACGGAAGCCACGGTTGACGTGGATGTTGCCGGCGTCGTCCGACCACGGCACGCGGAAGATGAGCTGCCGCTCGGGCTCGGCCATGCGCTCGACGATGCGGGCCTCGACCAGCTCGGGCCGCCGCTCCAGCACGGGGCCGAGGGAATCCAGTACCTCACGCACGGCCTGGTGGAACTCGGTCTCACCCTGGTTGCGACGGAGAATCTCCGCGTACAGCGACTCGATGACGCGCATGTGCAGCCCGTGACCTCTCGTGGTCGGAATGATCTGTGCGCCCCGTCCCGGGGGCGGTCAAGAGGGTTCCCCTCGCCGTTGAGGACGCCGCCGAGGACCACCCAACAGCTGGGGATGCCCGTGCGCGCGACGCGCAGAACCGTTCGTGCACCTCCATTGTCCCAGTGGTCCCACCGATTCCACCGGCCGTATCCATATGGCGGACACCACCCACCGCTCAGCGGTCACCCTGAGTGGCCCACCTCACACATACCGTTGTCCCGCCCGGCCCGCCATCGGAGCGACGGGCGCGGCGGGGCGGTCGCCCCGCGGCCAGGTACAAGGCGGTTGCCGCCACCACCGGGACGAGGCCGCCGCCCGCGTCCCGGTCCGTGGAACAGACCGGCCACCGGACCGCCGCCGCACGGCCAATCCCCGCGTGACGGTGGGACAGGCCGCAGCCTACGGCCGGGTCACCGAGCCGTCCGGTGTGCTCCCACCGGTCCGGAGCCCTCAAGCCGCGGGCGCGAGGCTCAGAGCGCGCCCGCGTCACGGGCCGACCACACCGTCGGGTACCGCGGCACGAACCCGAGTTCGCGCCGGAGGCGTTCGGTGCTGACGATGCCGTGCCAGGGGTCGGGATCGCCGGCGGGCCGCGGGCCGGACGGGAACTCCTCACCGACCACCCGGTGCAGGTCCAGGGCCGTCACGGGAGCGTCGTCGGCGATGTTGTGGACGCGGCCGCGCGGCCCCGGCGCGAGCAGCAGTCTCACCAGTCCCCGGGCGGCGTCGGTGACGTGCACCAGGTGCATCCGTTTGACGGAGGGCCAGTGCGCCGCCCACCTCAGCGACTGCCTCAGGTGCGGATCCCCGTCGCCGTAGACGAAGGCCAGCCGTCCGATCCGCACGTCGAGGCCCTCCAGGCCGAGCAGCGCGCTCTCGGCCTCCGCCTTGGACTGCGCGTACGGCCCCCACAGCGGGCCGCCGGGGACGCACGCGTCGTCCTCCTCGTGCGGACGGTCCCGCCCGGCGCCGTACACCAGGTTGGTGCTGGCCTGCACGAAACGGCCGGCGCCCGCGTCGCGGGCCAGCCGGCCCAGCCGCAGCGCCGCGTCGTGGTTCACCGCACGGATCTCCCCCTCCTCCTCGCCCCGTTTGAACGCCGCCGCCAGGTTCACCACGGCGTCGACGCCGTCCACGGCCTTCGCCACGGCGTCGGCGTCCCGCAGGTCGCCCGGCACCACCTCGGCGCCGCGTGCCGCCCAGGGCGCCGCCGCGGTCTCGTCACGTGCCAGCACCCGAACCCGGTCACCGGGCCCCGCGAGGACCGGCAACTGCCGGAGCACCCCTTGTCCCACCTGCCCCGTCGCGCCCGTCACCAGAATCCGCACGATGTCCTCCTTCTCACGGCCGGTCGGCAGAGCCCACCGTGACCCGACCGTCCGCCGGGCGGGAGAGACCTGCCGATCGGGGGATCGGCGGTCCCTGGACAACTCCCCCCGCGCGAACCAGCCTTGCTCCATGAACCGGCCCGAACTCGCGGACTTCCTGCGCCGCAACCGCGCGCGACTCGCTCCTTCGGACGTCGGCCTGCCCGCCGGACGGCGCCGGCGGACGCCCGGGCTGCGCCGCGAGGAGGCGGCGGCGCTCGCCGGGATGTCCGCCGACTACTACACCCGGCTGGAGCAGGCCCGAGGTCCGCGGCCGTCCCGGCAGACGCTCACCGCGCTGGCCCGCGCCCTGCGGCTCACCGACGACGAACGCGACCACCTCTTCCACCTGGCAGGGGAGGAACCGCCCCGGGAGTTCTCCCCCGCGGAGCACGTGCGTCCCGGCCTGCAACGGGTGCTGGACCGCCTGCACGACACCCCTGCGCAGGTGCTGACCGACTGGGGCGAGGTGGTGGCCCAGAACGCCATGTCGCGGGCGCTGACGGGGGATTTCGCCTCCCGTCCCCCGGGCCGGCGCAATCTGCTCCGCGCCTTCTTCCTGGAGCCGGGGGCGCGCGACATCTTCCCGCCCGAGGACGTCCCGGCCCACGCGCGCGCCCAGGCCGCCACCCTCCGGGCGGTCACCGCGGCGCACCCCGGCGACCCGCGCCCGGCAGCCCTCGCGGCCGAACTACGCTCCGGGAGCGAGGAGTTCGCGCGCCTGTGGGACGACCACCGGGTGGCGGTCCTGCGCACCGCGGTCAAGCGGTTCCGGCATCCGGTGGTGGGGCTGCTGGAGCTGGACTGCGAGGTGCTGCTGACGCCGGACCGGCGACGCTCCCTGGTCGTCCACACCGCGCGTCCGGGCAGTGGGGCCCAGGAGCGGCTGCGGCTGCTCCAGGTCGTCGGCCTCCAGGACATGACCGCCGGCCCTCCCGGTCCCTGAGCGGTCTCCCGCCCCTGAGCCGCCTCCCTGTTCCTGAGCCTGCGGGCCGTCAGCCGGTCTCGGCCAGGGTGTGTGCGACGAGGGCGTTGGCGTGGCCGTGCCCGAGTCCGTGCTCGCTCTTGAGCCAGGCGACCAGCTCCATGTGCCGGGTCAGCGGCGAGGCGCGGATCAGGTCCTTCCATTCCGCGATCGGACGGCCGTACTTCTTCTCGATCGAGGGGAAGTAGCTCGCGGGGCCCTTCACGGGTGCGGTCATGCGGTCTCTCCTGCGGGGTTGCCGTACGGGGGTCGCCGAAGCGCTGTCACCCCGTACGACCGCCCGCACCGCGCGAACTCATCGGTTCCCGCTCAGGTTCTCGTTCAGGAGATGCGCCCCTGCCCGTGGGAGGCGGCCGGGACGCCTGCCACGCCGGGGGCGCCGTCGGGCGGCAGGTCCCAGGTGACCCGCGCTCGCCGCGGCCTCGGAATGCAGCCGGGTGTCCGCGTCGCAGCACAGGACGAGGTCGTGGCGGGCCCGGTCCATGGCGTGGTGCCTCGTCGCCCGCGGCCTCCGGGCCGCCGGCTTCGCACAGTGAGCTCCGCCACGTCGCCGCGGTGAGCCATGTCACGTCGCACGTCGCGGGGTCGTGGACGGCCTCGAGGGCGGCGGGGGCGGTCGCATCGGAGCGATCGCACCCCCATAAGATCGGCTACGGCCTAGGCTGGTCCCGCCCCCCAGCAGGCGCCCCGCGCGAGGTGCGCGGGACGCTGGCCGAGCCGGTGACCGGCCCGGCCGCGCCCACACCCCGGATCCGGCCCCAGGCCGTCACGAAAGCAGACCTGTGTTCCAGGAAACGCCCATCTACAACCGCCTCGTCGCCGAGCGCGGCGACATCCCCGTCCAGGTGCGGGGTGAGGCCGAACGCATACACCGCAGCCTCACGCCGCTGCTGGGCCCTCCGCCCCAGATCCACCCCGGCCGGCCGCCGCACGGCGGGGCCCCCGGGCACGGCGTGCGGCCCCCGGCCGCGCCGCCCTTCCCCGAGCTTCCCTGAGCCTTCGGCCCACCCCGCACCTTGCGGCCCTCCGTTCCGGGAGGGCCCTTCGCCGCACGACGCGCCGGGGAGCGTCCCGCTGCGCACGACGCCGGCAGGAGTCCGGGCCGCGGCGGCCGTACCGGGGGGCCGCCCGTGTCGCCCGATCGAGCATGATCGGCGAACAACGGGCGGCGCGGGTCCGGCCGTTCTACGGTGACGGCATGGATCTCAGCATCAACACCGCCTCGCTCCCGCACGACGACCCCGAGGCCTCCCTGGCCTTCTACCGCGACCTCCTCGGCTTCGAGGTCCGCGGCGACGTCGGGGAGGGCACCATGCGCTGGATCACCGTCGGTCCCCCCGGACAGCCGGAGACCTCCGTCCTGCTGGCTCCCCCCGGCGCGGACCCGGGCGTCACGGACGCCGAACGGCGCACCATCGCCGAGATGATGGCCAAGGGCACCTTCGGCTGGATCCTGCTGGCCACCCGTCAGCTCGACGCCGTCTTCGACAAGGTCAGGGCGGGCGGCGGGGAGGTCGTGCAGGAGCCGACGGAGCAGCCCTACGGGGTGCGGGACTGCGCCTTCCGCGACCCCGCGGGCAACCTGATCCGGGTGAAGGAGATCCGCTGAGCGGACCGGTCAGTTTTCGAGAAGCCACCGCACCCCCCGCGCGCCTAGCGTGAGGGACACAGGCGGCACGGAGGACCCGGAACACCCGGTGGTCCCGGCGAGGCGGCGCGAGAGGGGAACGCGATGAAGACCACACGAGCGGCGGGCACGGTGGACGACGCGCAGGAAGGTTTCACGGCGGAGGAGATCGCCGCGATGAAGGACCGCGCCAAGGAGGTCCGGAAGGTCTCGCGCCGCGGCGGCGCCAAGGCCGACCCCGAGCCCGAGGTCCTCGCGAAGATCGCGGACATGGACGAGGCCGACCGGCTCCTCGCCACCCGCGTCCACGAGATCGTCCGCGAGGCCGCCCCGGAACTCGCTCCCCGGCTCTGGTACGGCATGCCCGCCTACTCCAAGGGCGGCAAGGTGCTCTGCTTCTTCAAGGCCGCGGGGAAGTTCAACACCCGCTACGCCGAATTCGGGTTCAGCGACGTGGCCGCCCTGGACGACGGCGCGTTCTGGCCGACCGCCTACGCCTTGACGAAGCTCACGGACGAGCTCGAGGCGCGGCTCGCCGAACTCGTCCGCAGGGCCGCGGACTGACGGCCTCGCGGACCGACAGCCGCGCCGCCGGCTGTCGGCCGCGCCGCGGGAGGGCCGGGCAGACCGGGGGGTGGTGACCCCGGGGCCCGGCCCTCCCGCGTGTCCGGTGCTCCCCCGCCCCGGTGGGACTCACCGCCGGGCGTGCCTCCCGTCGGGCACCCCGCGATCGCGCGCCGCTTCTTGCTGTTAGCGCTTCTGCGGTCACCTGTGCCCGCTTCCGCCCCCCTGGCTCCCGAGGTGCGCCCTTGTGTCCTTCCGTGTCAGGGTCTTGGGTGGGAAGCCAGCGGCGTCGACTCTCTCAGGAGGGAGAACCCCGGCATGTCCGAGGCGACAGGGACGGCGGCGGCGCGGCCCGGAGAAGTTCTGTCCGAGGCCGGCGCCGAGGCGCTGGTCCACGGCATCTGCTTCAAGACCGGTCCGCCGCGACTGCTCGGCGTGGAACTGGAATGGCTGGTCCACGACCTGGAGGACCCACGTACCACCGTCACCGCCGAGCGGCTGGAGGCGGCGCACGCGGCGCTGCCCGGGCTGCCGGTGCGCTCGCTCCTGACCGCGGAGCCGGGCGGCCAGATCGAGCTGAGCTCCCGGCCCGCGGCCTCGCTGACCGAGTGCGTGGAGACCATGCGCGCCGATCTCGCGACGGTGCGGTCCATGCTGGCCGCGCAGGGCCTGACCCTGGCGGGCATGGGGCTGGACCCCTGGCAGGCGCCCCGGCGCTTCCTGCGGGAGCCCCGGTACGACGCGATGGAGCGCAGCCTGGACCGCGCCGGTCCGGCCGGCCGGACCATGATGTGCACCTCGGCCTCGGTCCAGGTCAACCTGGACGCGGGGTACGAGGAGCCGGGCCCGCTGGGGCACGTGCGGCGCTGGCGGATGTCGCACCTGCTGGGCGCGGTGCTGCTGGCGGCCTTCGCCCACTCCCCCGTGGCCGAGCGGCGCGCCACCGGCTGGCGCTCCACCCGGCAACTGCGGTGGGCGGAGATCGGCGCGGGACGCGCCGGTGGTCCCCCGCTGGACGCGGAGCCCCGTGCGGCCTGGACGCGGCACGCGCTGGACGCGGAGCTGATGTGCCGGCGCCGGACCGTCGGCCCGTGGGAGGTGCCCGACGGGACGACCTTCCGCGACTGGCTGCGCCGGGGCGCGGCGAGCGGGCAGGGGCCGCGGCGGGAGGACCTCGAGTACCACCTGACCACGCTGTTCCCGCCGGTGCGGCCCCGCGGCTTCCTGGAGCTGCGGATGCTCGACGCCCAGCCGGGTGACGACGGCTGGATCGTGCCGCTCGCGGTGGCGGCGGCGCTCTTCGACGACCTGGCCGCCACCGAGACCGCCTTTCGGGCCGTGAAGCCGCTCGCGGAGCGGTGCGGGCCGCTGCCCGCGCCGCACAATCCGCTGTGGACCGGCGCGGCGCGGCACGCCCTGGCCGACCCGGAGCTGCGGGAGGCCGCCGCCGTCTGCTTCGCGGCGGCGCTGGAGGCGCTTCCCCGGCTGGGGGCGGGCGCCGCGGTGATCGACGCGGTCGGGGAGTTCGCCGAGCGGTACGTCGCCCGCGGCCGGTGTCCGGCCGACGACTTGCTGGACGCCCTGCGGCAGGGGAAGGAGCTCTCCTGATGACCGACGGCATGACCGACGGCCCGGCCGGCGCCACGCCCCGTGGCGCCGGCACCCCCGAGGCAGCCCGGGAGCGCGCCGTGCGGGCCCTGGCGACGGCCCGGGAACGCACCGCGCTGCTGACCTCCTGCGTGGAGGACCACGAACTGACAGCCCAGCACTCTCCGTTGATGTCGCCACTGGTGTGGGACCTGGCGCACGTCGGCAACCAGGAGGAGCAGTGGCTGCTGCGCGCGGTGGGCGGGCGCGAGGCGCTGCGGCCGGAGATCGACGGCCTGTACGACGCCTTCGAGCACCCCCGCGCGGAGCGTCCGTCGCTGCCGCTGCTGTCGCCCGACGAGGCCAGGAGGTACGCCGCCGAGGTCCGCGGCCGGGTCCTGGACCTGCTGGAGGCGGCCTCCCTCGACGAGTCGTCGCCGCTCACCGACGCCGCGTTCGCCTACGGCATGGTCGCCCAGCACGAGCAGCAGCACGACGAGACGATGCTGATCACCCACCAGCTGCGGCGCGGTCCCGCGGTCCTGACCGCTCCCGACCCGGATCCCGCGCCGGCGCACCGGGGGCCGGTCGAGGTCCTGGTCCCCGGCGGCCCGTTCGTGATGGGGACCTCCGACGAGCCGTGGGCGCTGGACAACGAGCGTCCCGCGCACGTGGTGGAGGTGGCACCGTTCTTCCTGGACACCGCCCCGGTCACCAACGCGGCCTTCCTCGCCTTCATGGAGGACGGCGGCTACGACCGGCCCCGCTGGTGGCGGCCGGAGGGCTTCGCCCTGCTGCGCTCCCAGGGCGTGCGGGCGCCGTCGTTCTGGCGGCGGGAGGGCGGGCAGTGGCTGCGGCGGCGGTTCGGCCGGACGGAACCGGTCCCGCCGGACGAGCCGGTGATGCACGTGAGCTGGTACGAGGCGGACGCCTACGCCCGGTGGGCGGGGCGGCGGCTGCCGACGGAGGCGGAGTGGGAGAAGGCGGCCCGGTACGATCCCGCGACCGGCCGCTCCCGGCGGTATCCCTGGGGCGACGAGGACCCGTCCGGGGAGCGTGCCAACCTCGGCCAGCGGCACCTGCGTCCGGCGCCCGCGGGCAGCTTCCCGGCCGGCCGGTCCCCGCTGGGCGTGGGGCAGTTGATCGGCGACGTGTGGGAGTGGACGGCGAGCGACTTCCTCCCCTACCCGGGGTTCTCCGCCTTCCCCTACCGGGAGTACTCCGAGGTGTTCTTCGGCCCCGAGTACAAGGTGCTGCGCGGCGGTTCCTTCGCCGTGGACCCGGTGGCCTGCCGGGGGACGTTCCGCAACTGGGACTACCCGGTGCGGCGGCAGATCTTCTCCGGTTTCCGCACCGCGCGCTCGGCGGTCGCCGAGCGTCCCGCGCCGGGGGACGGCGTGCCACCGGGCGGCCCGTTCGGCGAAGGCGCGCACTGATGTGCCGGCACCTCGCCTACCTGGGGCCGCCGGTGCCGCTGGGGCGGGTGCTGGCCGCTCCCCCGCACAGTCTGTTCCGGCAGTCCTGGGAGCCGCGCAGGCAGCGCCACGGGACGGTCAACGCCGACGGGTTCGGGGTGGGCTGGTACGCGCCGGGCGACCCGGTGCCGGCCCGTTACCGCAGGGCCGGGCCGGTGTGGGCGGACCTCTCGTTCGCCGACCTGGCGCGGGTGGTGCGCTCCGGCGCGGTGCTGGCGGCCGTGCGGGACGCCACCGCGGCGGGCGCCGACGGGGAGGCGGCCGCCGCGCCGTTCGCCGCGGGGCGGTGGCTGTTCAGCCACAACGGGGCCCTCTCCGGCTGGCCGGAATCGATGGGCGCGCTCACCGCGGCGCTCCCGCCGGCCCGGCTGCTGGAACTGGAGGCGCGCACCGACTCGGCGTTCGTGTGGGCCCTAATCCTGCAGCGTCTGCGGGCCGGGGAGGAGGCCGGGCGGGCGCTGGCCGGGGCGGTCGCGGAAGTCGCGGCCGCCGCGCCCGGCTCGCGGCTGAACCTGCTGCTCACCGGCGGCGACACGATCACCGCCACGGCGTGGGGGGACACCCTGTGGTACCTCGCCGAGCCGGACGGCCCCGTGGTGGTGGCGTCCGAACCGTACGACGACGATCCCCGCTGGCGGGAGGTCCCGGACCGGACGCTGCTGGCGGCCACCCGTACCGATGTGCTGCTCACCCCGCTGGAGGACGGCCCCGGCCACCCGGGGCCGCCGGCCGGCGCGGACGTCCGGAGCCCGCACCGTTGAAGGAGCAGAAGGAGCAAGCCGTGAGCCCGTTCCGTATCTCCCGCACGCTGCCCGAGGACGCCGCCCGGGCGTCGCTGAGCGCCGACGTCCTCGCCGGGCTGGGCAGCCGCCCGCGGACGTTGCCGCCGCGCTGGTTCTACGACGCGCGCGGCAGCGAACTCTTCGACGAGATCACCCGGTTGCCGGAGTACTACCCGACGCGTGCCGAGCGGGAGATCCTCACCGACCGGTCGGCGGACATCGCCCGGTTCGCCGGGGCCCGGACGCTGGTGGAGCTGGGTTCGGGGTCCTCGGAGAAGACCCGGCTGCTGCTGGACGCCATGCCGGATCTGGGGCTGTACGTGCCGGTGGACGTGAGCGAGAGCGCGCTGACGGGGGCGGGTGAGGAGCTCGCCGAGCGGCTGCCGGGGCTGGAGGTGCACGCCGTGGTGGCGGACTTCACCGGGCGGCTCGAGCTGCCCGAGGGGCCGGGGCCGCGGCTGGTGGCCTTCCTCGGCGGGACCGTGGGCAATCTGGAGCCGGCGGAGCGCGCACGGTTCCTCGCCTCCGTGCGCGGGTCGCTGGCCCCCGGTGACGCGCTGCTGCTGGGGACCGACCTGGTGAAGGACGAGCGGGTGCTGGTGCGCGCGTACGACGACGCGGCGGGTGTGACCGCGGAGTTCGACCGGAACGTGCTGCGGGTGGTCAACCGCGAGCTGGGCGCGGACTTCCGGCCGGAGCTGTTCGACCACGTGGCGGTGTGGAACGCCGAGGCCGAGTGGATCGAGATGCGGCTGCGGGCGCGGGAGGCGCAGACCGTGAAGATCCCGGGCGTGGACCTGGTCGTCGACCTCGCCGAGGGCGAGGAGATCCGGACGGAGATCTCCGCCAAGTTCCGCCCGGAGAAGGTACGGGCGGAACTCGCGGCGGTGGGGATGGAGGTCGCCCACGGGTGGACGGACCGCGAGGACCGGTTCGCCCTCTGGCTGGGCGTGGTGTCCTGACGGGCCCCGCGGGGCGTCGGCTCAGCCGTAGACCGGGTCCAGGACCTCGGTGATGTGCTCCGACGCCTTCTCGGCCTCACGGCGGGCGTCGCCGCCCTGGAGGACCGCCGTCATGTACCGCTTGATGGGGTTGTCGGCCTCCACCTCGGCCCACTCGGGGGTGGACGGGGTGGCGCGGCCCTGCGCGGCGCCCTCGGCCATCGCCGCCACGCCCGCGTTGTCGGCGACGGCGTCGGCCAGCTTTTCCTTGTTGGGCACGTAGTTCATGGTCCGGGCGAGGTCGGTGGCCCACTTCTCGCCCACCAGCGCCCCGATGACGTCGATGGCCCGGCCGGCCTGGTCGGTGTTGCGCGGGACGATGAGGTCGGACCCGCCGGTGAAGACGGCGCCGGGCTTGTCCGCGCGCTTCCCCGGGACGGGGAAGTAGCCGATCTTGTCCTTGAGTTCGGGGTTCTCGGCGAGGACGGTCTGCACCACGCCGGGCACCGCGATGATCTGGGCGGTCCGCCCCTCGGCGAACACCCCTGCCTGCGGGGGGTGTTCCTCGTCGGCGTCGGCGGGGCCCTCGCCCAGGGCGTGCAGCTGCCGGTAGAACTCCATGCCCCGCAGGGCCTCCTCGGTGTGCAGGGCGCCCTGCCAGGAGCTGGTGCGCTCGACGGCGAGGTCGCCGCCCTCGTCCCAGATGAAGCCGGCCAGCGTGTACCAGTCCTGGCCGGCCAGGTAGATGCCCTGGTTCCCCGAGGTGTCCAGCCGCCGGGTGACATCCAGCCATTCCTCGCGCGTGCGGGGCGGGGTGACGCCGGCCTCCTCGAAGAGGTCCTTACGGTAGACCACCACCCGGTTGGCCGCGTACCAGGGGATGCCGTACTGCTGGTTGCGGTCGCGGCCCGGGTCCGCGAGGCCCGGCAGGCAGTCGTCGACGCCCCAGTCGCGCACCGCCTCCAGGGTCAGGTCGAAGAGCTGACCCTCCACGTACTGCGGCACCTGGGTGTTGCCGACCTCGATGACGTCCGGCCCCTCGGGGTTCTTCTCGGGGTCCATCGCCGCCTGGACCTTGGGGCCGATGCCGGTCCACTCCTGGATGCGGATGTCCAGCCGGGTGTCCGGGTGGTCCGCCTCGAAATCGGCGGTGAAGCGACGCAGGAAGTCCGCGGACGCGGTGCCCTTCATCAGCCAGACGGTGACCGTCTCACGGCCCTCCCCGCCGGGCAGCAGCCCGCAGGCGGCGGTGGTCGTCAGGGCGGCGCAGAGGGCCAGGAGTGCGAGCGGACGACGTCTCACGGTGGGTCCTGTTCTGTGGAGGGTGCAGCAGGAAGACCCGTGGGGGGACGAGCGCGGTCGGCTCGCAGGGCGCCTCTTTGGTATGGACCAATATCTTGGTATGGACCAATACCGTCGTCAAGGCTTGGAGGACGGCTTCGGGACCGCGACCGCCGGCGACGCCTCGCGGTCCGTCCCGGCATGGGGCACGGTGGAACGAGTCGGGCGTCCTCGTCCCCGCGACGCCCCGGAGAAGGAGTCGCCGCCATGTCGGACAACGTCTACCGGGTCACCGAGATCGTCGGGAGCTCCCACGAGGGGGTGGACCACGCGATCCGCAACGCCGTCTCACGCGCCTCGCGCACCGTGCGGAACCTGGACTGGTTCGAGGTCACCCAGGTGCGCGGGCACATCGAGGACGGCGAGATCGCGCACTACCAGGTGGGACTGAAGGTGGGTTTCCGGATCGAGGAACCGGAGTGACGGGCGGCTCCGCCCGGCCCGTCAGGTCCGGCCCTCGCGTTCCTGCGCCTCGCGCAGACCCTCCGACGCCTCGGCCGCCCAGCGGGCCCTGACGACCCGGAAGCCCGCGCGCCGCGCGTCGTCGCAGACCAGTTCGTCGTCGTCGACCAGCATGCGGATCTCCCGGCCGCGGGCCAGGTCGCGCAGGATCTCCAGCTTGGTGCGCCGGGCCGGGCGGCGGTCGTGGTTGCGCCGCATCCACATCCGGCCCTCGGGCAGCCCCTGGGCGGCGAGCCAGGCCACGGCGTCGCGGCGGCACCGCTCGGGGCGGCCGGTCAGGTAGACCACCTCGCACTCCTGGGCGGCCTCCAGGGCCAGGGCGACGCCCTGGGCCAGCGGCGGGTCCTGGGGGGCGGCGTCGAAGAAGGCGTCCCAGTCCTTGGGCCGGGTCTCCAGGAAGTGCTGACGGTGCGCGGTGTCCGCGAGCGTGTTGTCGAGGTCGAACACGGCGAGGGGGCGTCGGGTCTCCGTCACGCCTCCCAGCCTAGGGTGCGCCGCTCCCGTCACGCCCCGCCGGGCGAGCACACGCCGGGCGCGTCCGGCTGATCTCCACGGCGGGGAGGAATCACAGCGGTCCCGCGCGGGCACCATGGACCGGACACCGGTCCGGGACGACCCTCTCCCGGCCCTCGAGCACACCGGGAGGCGGCGGACAACGATGGCGGACCACGAGGACGGCACACCGACGGACGCGGAGGCCCTGGCCGCGATCGGCAGGGCGCTCGACGCGCTGATCGCTCCCGCCTACATGGCCGCGGCGTCGGGGACCATCCTGGCGGTCAGCCCGGCCCTGGCCGAGCTCGTGGGCATGGACGCCTCCGCGATGGTCGGACAGGACGGCCACGACCTGCTCCACCGCAACGAGCACGGCGAGACCGTGGCCCGGGCACGCTGCGGAATCCGCGAGGCCGGTCTGACCCGGCGGACCGCGCAGGGCGACCGCATGTGGGTCGGGTGCGCCGACGGCTCGGTGGTGGAGGTGGCGTGGCTCGCCACCGGGTGCCAGGTGGGGACGCTCGACCCGGTGGCGTTGGTGATCTTCACCCCGGGCGCCGACGAGGACGCCGTCACCGGTGCGGACGACGGGGCGGAGGCGACGGACACCCCTGGGCCGGCCGGTCCGCACGACGCGACGCTCTCGGAACTGGAGCGGCTCGCCCTGCTGGCCGAGACCACGACGCGGCTGACCAGCACCCTCGACGTGGAGGAGGCGCTGCGCAGACTGACGCAGCTCATGGTGCCCCGGCTCGCCGACTGGGCCGTCGTCGACCTGATCGAGCGGGACTCGGAGGTGACCCGGTTCGCCGTGGCCCATCAGGAGGACGGCGTGGTGGTGCGCAGGCCCGACCTGGAGGGACCGATGCCGCCGATCCCGCCCGAGTCCGTGATGCCTCTCTCGCGGGCCCTGCGCGGGGCCGCCTCCGCGATCGCGGGCCGGGAGACCTACCAGGGGCCGCCCGACGCGGAGATCGCCGTGGCGCAGCGCCGCCTGTTCGACGCCACCGGCGTGCACTCCGCCGTCATCGCGCCGATCCGGGGCCTGCGGCAGGTTCTCGGCGCGCTCACGCTGGGACGCAGCGAGCAGCCGGAGCCGTACACGCCGGCCCACCTGACGCTGTTGGAGGACATCACCCGCCGTGCCGGTCTGGCGCTGGACAACGCGCGCCTGTACGAGCGGCAGCTCACCGTGGGCAGGACGATGCAACGGCATCTGCTGCCCCAGCTTCCGCGGGTGCCTGGCCTCGGCCTGGCCGCACGCTACCGGCCCGCGCCGGAGGACCTCGAGGTCGGCGGCGACTGGTACGACGCGTTCGTGCTGCGCGACGGAGCCCTGGTGCTGGTCGTCGGGGACGTCGTGGGCCACGACCTGGAGGCCGCGGCGGGCATGGCGCAGCTGCGCAACATGCTCCGCGCCTACAGCTGGTCCGAGCAGAAGCCGGCGAGCAAGATCGTCGAATGGCTGGACCTGGCGTGCACGCACATCGCGGAGGTCTCCATGGCCACGCTGATCTGCGGGCGGCTGACCTGCTCGGCGGAGGGCCGCTACGAGCTGTCCTGGACCAACGCCGGTCATCCGCCGCCCCTGCTGGTGACCCGGGACGGCGAGGCGCGCTACCTCCTCGACGGGCACGCCCCGTTGCTCGGCCTGGGCATCTCTCCCGAGCGGCCGGACGGGGTCGCCCCGCTGCCGCCGGGGTCCACCCTCGTGCTGTACACGGACGGGCTGGTCGAGTCGCCGCGCGACGCCATCGACGACGGCCTGGAGCGCCTGCGCGGGAACGCCGCCTCGCTGGCCCACCGGGACCTGGACGACTTCACCGACGAACTCCTCGAGAGCTCACGCCCGCCGCACAACGAGGACGACGTGGCGCTGCTCGCGGTGCGCGTCCCGGCCGAGCCCTCGGCGTGGCCGCCCCGCTGGCGGCCGGCCACCCGGTGACCGCGGCGCGACGGGACGGCGCCCGCGCGGTGGAGGGCTTGGCGGGGCCGGTATGAGCACCACGCCGGCCCCGCCCGTCCGCACCTCGTCGGCGAACGGTCCTCGTGCGGCTCGCGCCGCGTCGTGCGCGGCTAGCGCCGCGCCCCCTTGGCGGTGGCGCGGAGCCACTCGCGGTTCATGGCGGTGATGGACGACAGGGGGATGCCCTTGGGGCAGACCGTCGCGCACTCCCCCGCCAGGGTGCAGCCGCCGAAGCCCTCGGCGTCCATCGCCTCCACCATGTCCAGCACCCGGGTCTCCCGTTCGGGGGCGCCCTGCGGGAGGACGTTCAGGTGGTTGACCTTGGCGGAGGTGAACAGCATCGCGGCGCCGTTGGGGCAGGCCGCGACGCAGGCTCCGCAGCCGATGCACTCGGCGTGCTCGAAGGCGAAGTCGGCGTCCGGCTTCGGCACCGGCGTGGCGTGCGCCTCGGGCGCGGTGCCGGTCGGCGCGGTGATGTAGCCGCCGGCCTGGACGATCCGGTCGAAGGCGGACCGGTCGACCACCAGGTCCTTGATCACCGGGAAGGCGGATGCCCGCCATGGTTCGACGTCGATGACGTCGCCGTCCTGGAAGGACCGCATGTGGAGCTGGCAGGTGGTGGTCCGCTCCGGTCCGTGGGCGTTGCCGTCGATGACCAAGGAGCAGGCGCCGCAGATGCCCTCGCGGCAGTCGTGGTCGAAGGCGACGGGGTCCTCGCCCTCCAGGATGAGCTTCTCGTTGAGGGTGTCGAGCATCTCGAGGAACGACATGTCGGGGGAGATGCCGTCCACCTCGTACGTGGACATGGCGCCGTCGTCGGCGGCGTCGCGCTGCCGCCAGACGCGCAGGGTGAGCTTCATGCGTAGCTCCGCTGGGTGGGGTGGACGTACTCGAAGACCAGGTCTTCCTTGTGCAGCACGGGCGCGGTGCCGGTGCCGGTGAACTCCCAGGCGGCCGCGTAGGAGAACTGGTCGTCCTTGCGGGCGGCCTCGCCGTCGGGGGTCTGCGACTCCTCGCGGAAGTGGCCGCCGCAGGACTCGGTGCGGTGCAGGGCGTCCAGGCACATCAGCTCGGCGAGTTCGAGGTAGTCGACGATGCGGTTCGCCTTCTCCAGGGACTGGTTGAACTCCTCGCCGGTGCCGGGCACCTTGATGCGCCGCCAGAACTCCTCGCGGATCTGCGGGATCCGCTCGAGCGCCTTGAGCAGGCCGCCCTCGTCGCGCGCCATGCCGCAGAACTCCCACATCAGCTCGCCCAGTTCGCGGTGGAAGGAGTCGGGGGTGCGGTCGCCGTCGACGGACAGCAGCCGCTCGAGGCGCTCGCGGGTGGCGTCCACCGCCTCGCGGGCGGCCGGGTGCGCGGCGGTGACGTCCTCGGCGTGCGGGTGGCGGGCCAGGTAGTCGTTGATGGTGGCCGGCAGCACGAAGTAGCCGTCGGCCAGGCCCTGCATCAGCGCCGAGGCGCCGAGCCGGTTGGCCCCGTGGTCGGAGAAGTTGGCCTCGCCGACGGCGAACAGCCCGGGCACGGTGGTCTGCAGGTCGTAGTCGACCCACAGTCCGCCCATCGTGTAGTGCACGGCGGGGTAGATCCGCATCGGCACCTCGTAGGGGTTCTCGGCGGTGATCCGCTCGTACATCTCGAAGAGGTTGCCGTACTTCTCCTCGACCTTCTTGCGTCCCATGCGCCCGACCGCGTCGGCGAAGTCGAGGTAGACGCCCTGTCCTCCGGGGCCCACTCCCCTGCCCTCGTCGCAGACGTTCTTGGCGGCCCGGGAGGCGATGTCGCGGGGCACCAGGTTGCCGAAGGAGGGATAGAGGCGCTCCAGGTAGTAGTCGCGCTCCTCCTCGGGGATCTCGTTCGGCGCCCGGTCGTCGCCGGCGACCTTGGGCACCCAGATGCGGCCGTCGTTGCGCAGCGACTCGCTCATCAGGGTGAGCTTGGACTGGTGGTCGCCGGTGCGCGGGATGCAGGTGGGGTGGATCTGGGTGAAGCAGGGGTTGGCGAACAGGGCGCCGCGCCGGTGCGCCCGCCAGACGGCGGTCGCGTTCGAGTTCATGGCGTTGGTCGACAGGTAGAAGACGTTGCCGTAGCCGCCGGTGGCCAGCACGACGGCGTCGGCGAAGTAGGTGTCGATCCGGCCGGTGACCAGGTCGCGGGCGACGATGCCGCGGGCGCGGCCGTCGACGACGATCAGGTCGAGCATCTCGGTGCGCGGGTGCAGTTCGACGTTGCCGGCCGCGATCTGCCGGGACAGCGCCTGGTAGGCCCCGAGCAGGAGCTGCTGGCCGGTCTGGCCGCGGGCGTAGAAGGTGCGGGAGACCTGGACGCCGCCGAAGGAGCGGTTGTCGAGCAGGCCGCCGTACTCGCGGGCGAAGGGCACGCCCTGGGCCACGCACTGGTCGATGATCTCCACGGAGATCTGGGCGAGCCGGTGGACGTTGGACTCGCGGGCGCGGAAGTCCCCGCCCTTGACCGTGTCGTAGAAGAGCCGGTGGATCGAGTCGCCGTCGTTGCGGTAGTTCTTCGCCGCGTTGATGCCGCCCTGCGCGGCGACCGAGTGGGCCCGGCGCGGGGAGTCCTGGAAGCAGAACTGGACGACCTTGTAACCCTGTTCGGCGAGGGTGGCGCCGGCCGAGCCGCCGGCCAGGCCGGTCCCGACGACGATCACGGTGTGCTTGCGGCGGTTGGCCGGGTTGACCAGCTTGGCCTCGAAGCGGCGCCGGTCCCAGCGCTCGTGCACGGGGCCGGAGGGCGCCTTCGTGTCGGCGACGGGCTCGCCGGTCGCGTAGCGGATGTAGGACATGTCAGCTCACCACTCCGGTCATGACGCCCACGGGGACGGCGACGAAACCGGCCGTGAGCAGCAGCGCGAGAAGATTGGCGACGCCCTTCAGGGCGCGGTCGCGGTTGCGGCCGCCCGCGCCGAGCGTCTGTGCGGCGGCCCAGAAGCCGTGCCGGATGTGCAGGCCGAGCGCCAGCATGGCGACGATGTAGATCACGTTGCCGTACCAGGTGGAGAAGGAGTCCACCACGTTCTGGTACGGGTGCCCCTCCTGGAAGCCGCCCGCGTGGACGTGGCCGGTGGTCAGGTCCAGGATGTGCCAGACGATGAACAGGCCGAGGATCACGCCGCCCCACCGCGTGGTGCGGGTGGCGTAGCTCGCCCGGCGCCTGGCGTGGACGTACTTGGCCGGGCGCGCCCTGATGTCGCGGCGGCTGAGTTGGTAGGCCGCCGTGGCGTGGGCCACGACCGCCGCCACCAGCACGACCCGGATGATCCACAGCGTCCACGTGTAGTGCATGAACGGCTCGCCGACGGTGCGGATCCAGTGGCCGTAGGCGTTGAACTCGCCCGGGCCGAAGAAGACCTTGAGGTTGCCGATCATGTGGGCGACCAGGTACAGCAGCATGATCAGGCCGCTGACGGCCATCACGGCCTTCTTGCCGACGGTCGAGTCCCACACCGCGCGTGTTCTGGACGGCCGTCGGCCCGTCCGCGTTGCCAGAGCCATGGAGCGAAGGTACGACCGCCTGGGCCGATCGGTCCAAGACATGGTGCGCCTCGTTTTGATAGGTGCAGCCTATCGATGCCTATCATCGCGGCATGCACCTGCAGCAACTGCGGTATTTCGTGGCGGTCGCCGAGACCCGGCACTTCACCCGTGCGGCGGAACTGGTCCATGTCGCGCAGCCCTCGCTCTCCCAGCAGATCAAGGCGCTGGAGCGGGAGTTGGGGGCGGACCTGTTCCTGCGGGCGCGCGGGAACATCACCCTGACGGACGCCGGGGAGACGCTGCTGCCGCTGGCCCGGCGGATCCTCGCGGACACCGAGACCGCCCGCCAGGAGGTCCAGGAGGTGGCGCAGCTGCGGCGCGGCCGGGTGCGGCTGGGCGCGACGCCGAGTCTGTGCACCGGTCTCCTCCCGGACGTGCTGCGGGCCTTCCACGACCGCTACCCGGGCGTCCAGCTGTTGATCGAGGAGGGCGGGTCGCACGACCTGGTGCGGGAGCTGGCGCGCGGTGCCCTGGACCTGGCGCTGGTGGTGCTGCCGCTGCGGACGCCCTCGCCCGCCCTGACCACCGTGGAGCTGCTGCGCGAGGAGCTGGTGGTGGTGTCCTCGCCGGAGTCCCCGCCGCCGGGCCACGGGCGCGGGCCGGCGCGGCGGGTGCGGATCGCCGACCTGGAGGGGGAACGTCTGGTCATGTTCCGCCACGGCTACGACCTGCGGGAACTGACGGTGGAGGCGTGCCGGGCGGAGGGGTTCGAGCCGGACTTCGCCGTCGAGGGCGGTGAGATGGACGCCGTACTCGGCTTCGTGCGGGCGGGCCTCGGGGTCGCCGTGGTCCCGCGGATGGTGGCGGCGCGGGCCCGGCTGCGGGTGACGCCGCTGGCGGCGCCGGTCCCGTCGCGGACCATCGCGCTGGCCCACCGCAGCGACGTGGCGCCGCCGCGGGCCGCCCGGGAGCTGCAGCGGCTGCTCCTGGGGCGGTGACGGCGGCCCGGGCTCCCGGTGCCGCGCTTCGCGTCCCGCGCTCCCCGACCCGTGCCGGGGCGCGCGACGGCCCCGCAGCCGCGGGGGCTGCGGGACCATGGGGCCCGCCGCCGGCCGGGGCACGGCCGGTACGGGTGCGGACGGGTGGTAGGGGTCAGACGGAGATCGGGTGGGAAGGGCGGCCGGCCTCCGTGTCGATCTCCCGGTGGGCCTTGTCGAGCAGTTGCAGGGCGATGTCGTTCAGCGCCCTG
Source organism: Streptomyces sp. NPDC056600 (assembly GCF_042792855.1). NCBI lineage: Bacteria > Bacillati > Actinomycetota > Actinomycetes > Kitasatosporales > Streptomycetaceae > Streptomyces > Streptomyces sp. NPDC056600. The sequence goes on along the minus strand of NZ_JBHTVQ010000079.1, from coordinate 6,414 downwards.
GCCCCGGCGACCTCCTCACCCACTCTCGGCTGATTGGCGTCGGAGTCGTGCCGGCTGGCGTGCCCGTGGCCGCGGATCTCGCTGCCGTCGGGCAGCCGCACCATCGCGGCGGCCCGGGTGCGGGTGTCGTCCTCCTTGAACTCCATCTCGACGTGCCATCCCACTGCGGTGTGCAGCATGGTGCCTCACCTCCTGAAGGTCCTCCTTCCAGGGTGCGCCCGATGCGCCCGTGACGCAGCAGGTGCGCGGGCCCGCGACGGCGGGCGCGGCCCGGCGTCAGCAGGCGTCGGCGAGAGCGAGCTGGTGGAGGCGCTCCGGCGGGCCGGGACGCGCGTAGTACCAGCCCTGCGCGGTGTCGCAGCCCAGTTTGCGCAGCCGCTCGGCCTGGGCCGCGGTCTCGACCCCCTCGACGGTGACCGAGAGTCCCAGCGTGCGGGCCAGCCGCACGACCCCCTCGACGATCTTGACGTCCACCGGGTCGGCCGGCGACGTGCGGATGCCGCGGGTGAAGGAACGGTCCAGCTTCAGCTCGCTCACCGGCAGGCGCCGCAGTCCGGCCAGGTTGGAGTACCCGGTGCCGAAGTCGTCCAGGGCGATGTCCACGCCCATCTCGCACAGGATGCGCAGCGGCCGCAGCACCTCGTCCTCCGCGCCCACCAGCGCCGATTCGGTGATCTCCAGGCAGAGCGCCTGCGGGGGCAGCCCGGCGTCCTCCAGGATCCGCGCGGTGTCGCGGACCAGGCCGGGGTCGGTGAGCTGGCACGGGGAGAGGTTGACGTTGACCCGCGTGGCGCCGTTCCACTCGCGGGCCTGCCGCACGGCCTGTTCCAGCACCCAGCGGCCCAGCGGCACGATCAGCCCGGTCCGCTCGGCGAGCGGGATGAAGTGGTCCGGCCCCACCACGCCCTGCTGCGGGTGCAGCCAGCGCACCAGCGCCTCGGCGCCGCCCACGCTGCCGTCCTCCAGGCGGACCAGCGGCTGGTACTCGATGAAGAACTCGCCGTTGTCCAGGGCGGCGGGGAGCGCGTTGGTGAGGCGGTGGCGGCTGATGGCGCGGGCGTCGGCCTCCGGGTCGGCGAACTCGAACCGGTTGCCGCCCGCCGACTTGGCGCGGTACATGGTGATGTCGGCGCTGCGCAGCACCTCGGCGGCGCCCCGCTCGCCGGCCACGCCCTCGACGATGCCGACGGAGCCCCGCACGGTCAGTTCGCGCCCGTCCACGCGCACCGGCGTCGCCAGCGCGTTCATGATCCGCTCGGCCAGCTCGTCGACGCCCCGTTCGGCGCCGAGGCCGGTGGTCAGGGCGACGAACTCGTCGCCGCCGAGCCGGGCCACCATCTCGCCGGGCCCGGTGGCGCAGGCCTGCAGCCGGTCGGCGACTTCGACCAGGAGCCGGTCGCCGGTCTGGTGGCCGAGGCTGTCGTTGACCGTCTTGAAGCCGTCGAGGTCCAGGTAGCAGAGCCCGAAGCGCTTGCCGTGGCCGGCCGCCACGGCCTTCTCCAGCCGTTCGAAGAACAGGGTGCGGTTGGGCAGTCCGGTGAGCGCGTCGTGGGTGGCCTCGTAGCGCAGGCGCAGGTTGAGCAGCCGCCGCTCGGTGGTGTCCTCCATGAGGGCGAGCTGGTACTGCGGGCGGCCGTCGGCGTCGCGGAGCAGGGAGACCGTGAGGTTGGTCCACAGCACGGTGCCGTCGGGGCGGGTGAACGCCTTGTCCACGCGGTAGTGCTCGCGGGTCCCGCGGACCAGTTCGTCGTGCAGCCGCCAGACCTGGGCGCCGTCCTCGGGGTGCGTGAGCTCGGTGAGGCGACGGCCAAGGAGCGCCTCGGCGTTGCCGCCGAACATCCGGGTCATCGCGCCGTTGACCTGCAGGATCGTCGAGTCGGGTCCGGCGATCCAGATCCCGGTGGCGGCTCCCTCGAAGACGGCGCGGAACCGGGCCTCGCTCTCGTGCAGGGCCTGGGTGGCGCCCTCGTTGAGCTGGGCCTGGGCGCCGAGCGCGGCGCGGGCCACCGCCCGTTGGTCGGTCACCGTCCGGTCGCGCAGCGCCCCGGCGAAGCCGGAGGCCAGAGCGGCCCCGATCCGTACGGCGCGGGCCCGCAGCACGGCGGGGTCGCCGTCACGGTCCCCCAGACAGCAGGCGGCGTGGGCGTCCAGGCACTCCAGGGTGCGGCCCACCGCCTCGGGTTCGGCGTGGCCGGCGCGCACCAGCGCGGCCCCGGCCTCCGCCCCCGCCGCCGGGTCGGCGATCCGGGCGCGCAGCGCGTCCCGCAGTCCGCGGGCGGCCGGCAGCAGCAGCTCCCCCAGTGCGCGCACCGCCTCGGGCGGCGCCCCCGGCAGGAGCGCCCGGCTCCACGCGGTGGCGAACCGGTCCGGGCTGTCCGTCGGCGAGTCCTGGGCCCCCGTCATGCCGTCCGGCCTCCACCCACGCTCCGCGACGCACGGGCAGGACAGTTCATCTGGCACTCCGGGGAGTAGACGGCCGACGGTCGAGGTGAGGCTACTGATCAATCGGCCAACCATGCGAGCAGAAACGGAAATTGACCATCCGATAGCGGTCACTCCCCTATGGCCGTCAATCGAATTGGACTGACATGTCGTTAACATCGCGCCCTCATTTCCACCCGTTCGCAGCAATCGATGACACATCCGGCGTAGTCCCGGAGTGCCGTGACGATGATCACTCCCGTGGAGAGACCTACACGACATCGCCTCGCCCTGGCCACACGGACGCTCGCGGTGACCTCGATCGTCTGGTTCACCGGGCCCGGGTGGCCGACGGCGGCCGTGGCGGACGCCTGCGCGTACGCCTCGAGCGGTCCGCACGGAGCGGCCGCGGGCGTCGCCACGGACGCGGGAGCCGTCGCGGTGGGGCCCGTGCCGCCGCCGGGCGGCTTCGCCACTCCCCCCGGAGGCCTGGTCGCCACCGCCGGACCGGACGGGCTCACCGCGGCGGCCGGGGACGCGATCGCGCGGCTCGACGGCGCGGGCGCGTACGCCCAGGCGGGGCGGTGCCCCAGGCCCACGCCTACGCCGACACCCACCCCGCCCCCTCCGCCGCCCCCGGCTCCGGAACCCCCGCCCGAGCCCTCACCGCCCGCTCCGCCACCGCCCGCTCCGCCGCCGGCCGCGCCGCCCTCGGTCGCCCCTCCGGTCGCCGCCCCGCCCCCGGCCCCCGTCCGCACGTCCCCTCCCCCGCCGCCCCGCCCCGCCCCGCCCGCGCCGAAGCCCGCGCCGGTTCCGGAGCCGGAGCCGAAGCCGACGGTCCACCGGCCGAAGGCGCCGCCGGTGAAGCCCGTGGTCTATCCGGTCCGCAAGGCCGCGACGCCTTCGCTGCCGCCGCGCCCCCGCCGCTCCCTCGTCCGGCTCGCTCTGCTGATCACCGCCCCCGCGGTGATCGCCGTGGCGGCGCTCCGCCCCCGGTGACACGGGCGACCCGCCCTGTCCCCGACCCGTCCCCGCTCCTCAGGAGGATTTCTTGCCGGAATGGCTCGTACTCGCCCTCGCGATGGCCGCCGCGTGCGCCGTGGTCGTCGTGGTCGCCTTCATCCGGGAGCGCACGGCGCGGGAGGACGACGACCCGGACGACACCCCCGATGTGATCGAGTACATGACGATGATGATCGGCGTGGTCTACGCGATCGTCCTCGGTCTCGCGATCGCCGGCGTCTGGGAGGCCCGCAGCGCCGCGCAGGACAACGTGCGGGCAGAGGCCATGGCCCTGCACGAGATCTCCGAACGGGTGCGGCCGTATCCCGCCGAGGTCCGTGACCACATCAGGGAGGACGTGCGTGCCTACGTCGGCCACGTGGTGAACACCGAGTGGGGGACGATGGCCGACGAGGGCCGGCTCACCGGCCGGGGCACGGCGCTCCTCGAGCGCCTCCGGCACGACCTGACCGACTACCGGCCGGCGTCGGACTACGAGGCGCAGGCCTACCAGCCCCTGCTCGACCAGCTGACCGTGGCGGACCAGGCCCGCGGGGCCCGGGAGGACGCCACGCAGGCGACGATGCCGGGGGTGGTGTGGTTCGGGCTGATCATCGGCGCGATGGTGACCATCGGCATGGTCTTCGCCCTCCAGATCCGGCGAACCGCACGGGAGTTGGTGCTGGCGGGTCTGTTCTCCGCGCTGATCGCCTTCCTGCTGTTCCTGGTCTGGGACTTCGACGCCCCGTTCAGCCGGGGCATGGACGTGGACGCCACCCCGTTCACCGCGTTGTTCCCCGGCGTGGCCACGTAGGCCGTCGCGGGCCGGCGGTCCGCCACACCTTCCGCGATGCCGGACGACCCGTCCGGCGCAGTGCCGTCACCCGTTCGCCCGAGCGGAATCGCGGGCCGGCCGCCGTGTTCCTAGCGTGCTGCGCAGGCAGGGGCGGTGGAGCAGGTCCGCCGCCCGCACCGGCAGAACCGGAGGGCGTCATGGACGTCACGGGAGTCATACGCGTCGCATCGGCCGTCGTGCTGGGCGTGACCGCCACCGCGGTCACGCCCGGTGTCGCGTTCGCGGCCCGGAGCGCGCCGCGCGCCGAGGGCGGCACCTCGTTCTCGTTCGCCGTCGCCCCGGAGGCCGTCGCCCCGGGCGGCAGGGTCACCCTGTCGGTGGACGGCTGCCCGCACACGGCGCGGGTGTCCTCGGACCTCTTCGCCACGGTCACGATCCCCGAGGGCCGCACCACCGCCCGGACCCGGATCCACCGGGACGCCCGTCCCGGCACGGTCCACCAGGTCTCGTTCCGGTGCGGACGCGAGACGGGGGTGACCGAGCTGAGGGTGCGGGCCGTCCGTCCGGGACCGGCCCCGACGCCCACCCGTCCGGCGCCCGTCCCCAGCCGTCCGGGGCACAGCGGTTCGCCGGTCCCCGTTCCGCCGCCCGGGGATCAGATACGGCTCTCCGCGCGACGGCGCATCCAGAAGAAGCCGCCGCCGAGGGCCGCGGCGGCGACCAGCCCGCCGCCGATGGCGACGTCGGTGGGCGTGGCGCCGGTGAGGGAGCTGCCGCCCAGGCCGCCGCGGACGCCGCCGAGGACGGTGAAGGCGTTGGACCGGGTCAGGGTCCTGCCCTCACCGCAGTTGGCGGTGATGCTGTGCGACCCCGCGGTGGCGTTGGAGTTGACCCGCACCGTGGCCGTGGACTTGGTCCTGCTGCCACTGACCGGGGTGAGGGAGGTCGAGGGGAAGGCCGGCGAGGTCACCGTCGAGCCCGGCATGCGGCAGGAGCTGCCCTCCACCGTGACGGTGAGCTGCCCGCCCGGGGCGATGGTGCTGGGGCTGACCTGGATGCTGCTGGGATCCGACCAGGCGCCGGCCGTCGGGGCAGCGAGCCCGATGGCGGCGAACGCGGCGGCCGAGACCGCCAGGGCACGAGTACGCATGTGTTCCTCCGCGGAAGACGCCCCGGGACCCGTCCCCGGTCGATCGGCGAGAAAGCGCCTCCCAGTCAGACCCTGGGTCGCCCGCTGTTCCCCCGCATTTCGGCCTTCCGCCGTCCTGGTGAGCCGACACGCCGCAGGGACGCGCCGAATGCGCCATATCCGCAGGTCACGCCGTGCCGGAGATTTTCTCCGGCGCCGCCCCGGATGGCTCAGGGGCGCCCTGGGCGGCCACCCGTTCGCCCTCGCCCCGATGCCGGTCGCGCGCACCGCGCTTAGCGTTCTGCTATCGCGACAGACACGGCGACGGCCGCGTCGAGAGGGGAATGGCGAACATGTCTGCGTCCGAACTGACGGAAGAGGAGGAGCGGCCCCGACGGCGCGCGCCCTGGGGCGTGATGGCGCTGGTGCTCCTCACCGGGCTCGCGCTCATCCGGAACGGCTCGGGGGAGTTCGACACCGGTCCCCCGCAGCCCACGTCGGTGGCCGCCGCCGACACCCGGGTCCGTCCGCAGGCCTTCCCCGGAGCGCCCGCCCCGCTGCCGTACTCCGAGGTGGACCGGGTGCGGATCCAGTCGATCCAGGTGGACGCCCCGGTCGTCCCGGTCGGCCTGGACCCCGACGGCTGGGTCGCGGCGCCACCGCCGGAGGACCCCAACCTGGCCGGCTGGTTCAGCGGCGCGGTGACCCCCGGTGAGAACGGCACGTCCGTGCTGGTGGGCCATGTGGACAACGCGCAGGGGCCGGCGGTCTTCTACGGTCTGGGCGCGCTCAAGCAGGGGAACAGGGTCGAGGTGCTGCGCAAGGACGGGAAGCTCGCCGTCTTCGAGATCTACGGCATCGAGGTCTACGACAAGAACAACTTCCCCGGCGAGCGCGTCTACGGCGCCACCGGCACACCTGAACTGCGGGTCATCACCTGTGGCGGCGGCTACTCCCCGCAGGAGGGCTACGCGGGGAACGTGGTGGTCTTCGCCCGTCTGGTCGAGGTCCACTGAGGCCGGTCGCCTCCCACGACGGTGGGCCGGTACGAGCGGATGCTCATACC
>NZ_JBHTVQ010000078.1:0-26309 GCF_042792855.1 Streptomyces sp. NPDC056600 | reverse complement strand
GCCGGGGGGGGGGCCCCCCCCCACGTCCTCGTCGCCCTGCCCGACGGTGTCGAGGGGAGCGGGCCGCCTGGTCCGCGCCGCCAGCGCGTCGACGATCTTGCGCCGGGTGATGCCGACGAGCCAGCCGCCCAGCGACCCGCGTTCGGGGTGGTAACCGTCGCGGCCGCGCCAGGCGCCGAGGAAGACCTGCTGCGTCACGTCCTCGGCCTCGTGGGAGTCGCCGAGCGAGCGGGTGGCCATGGTGTGGACGAGAGGGCCCCACCGGCGGTAGACGGCGGCGAACGCGTCCTGGTCGGCCGTGCGCAGTCCGCGGACGAGTTCCGCCTCGTCCTCGTCGACGGACGGCCGGGCCCGGGGCGGGGACCCCGAGGGCCGGAGACCGGCGTCCCGCGTGAACGTGGTGGTCATGATGTGTTCCTCCTGCCGTCTGCGCCGTGCGGGCGACAGAGCCGCCCGCGGAGCGGGCCAGGACGGTGCGTGCGCCCTCGCCACCGGCTCGTGCTCGTCAGTCTTGTGAGTGAATTCGACGCACTCAACATGCGTCGTTTGTGCGTCGTAAGATGGAGGCGAGCGACAGGAGGCGCGGACGATGGACGAGGAACTCCGCGAGGTGCTGGACGAGGGCGGGCTGACCACCGGGGAGGTGGCGCGGCGGCTGGGCGTGGCGCCGACCACGGTCCGTACCTGGGACCGCCGTTACGGGCTGGGGCCCGCCGCGCGCGACGGCGGCCGGCACCGGCGCTGGACGGCGGGGGATCTGGCCCGGCTGGAGAGGATGTGCGCCCTGACGGCGACGGGGGTGCCGCCGGCCGAGGCCGCGCGGGTGGTCCTCGCCGGGACCGCCGGGACGGCACCGGCCATGCCCTCGCGCGAGGGCGGGACGGCTCCCGCTCCTCGGAGTCGGGGGGCGGCGGCCGCCCTTCGGGGGGACGGGGCGCCTGCTCCCGCTCAGGAGGACGGGACGGCTTCCGCCCCGCGCGGGGGCGGCGCGGGCGGTCGGTCGGCCGGCGCCCCGGGACGCGCGGAGGGTGCGCGCAGCCGGGCCGGGTCGGGGATGCGGCTGGGCGACGTGCGGCAGGAGTGCAAGGGCATCGCCCGGGCGGCGCTGCGCCTGGACGCCGTGGCCCTGGACCGGCTCCTGGACGACGTCATACGCGAGCACGGCCTGGTGGCCTCCTGGACGGAGGTGATCATGCCGACCCTGCAGGCGGTGGGCCGCAAGTGGGAGACCTCGGGCGAGCGGTACGTGGAGGTCGAGCACTTCCTGTCCTGGCACGTCTCCGGTGCGCTGCGGCGCCACGCGCCCCCGGTCGTCGCCGACCGGCCCGGCGCCACCACGGTGCTCGCCTGCGTCCCCGGGGAGAACCACACGCTGCCGCTGGAGGCGCTGTCGGCGGCGCTCGCCGAACGGGGCCTGCCGGTGCGGATGTTCGGCGGGGCGCTGCCGGTGGAGTCCCTGGTGACCGCCGTGCGCCGGACCGGGCCCGCGGCGGTGGGGCTGTGGGCCCAGTCCCGCACCACGGCCAGCCGGCCGCTGGCCCTGCACGTGGCGGCCATCGAGTGGGGCGTACGCGGGGCCCGCAGGCGGCCCGCCGTCCTCACCCTGGGCCCCGGCTGGGCCGGCCAGACCGCCGCGGGACTCCCCCACCCGCCGGGCCTCGCCGAGGCCGTCACGGCGATGGAGTCCGCGGCACGCGGGTGAGACCGGCCGGAGTCCGCGGCACGCGGGTGAGACCGGCCGTCGCGTCGCCCGCTCGGCCCCCGTCGTGCCGGGGCGAGGTGCGGGTGGGCGGGGGCCGGGTACTCGGCCGCGGCGCTGCCCGGTCCGCCCGGACGTCGGGTCGGGCACGCACGCGGCCGGGGCGGAGACCCCGGCGGAGCCCGCCGCCCCGCGGGGCGGCGGGGAAGGCCGAAGGGAAGAGGCACCATGAGCGATCAGCCGTCGCGCGCCCCGGACACCGTGGTCGTCGGCGCGGGTCTCGCCGGGCTGGCCTGCGCGCTCGACCTGTGCCGCGCGGGCCGGCGCGTGGCGCTGCTGGAGGCGTCCGACGGCGTGGGCGGCCGGATGCGCACGGACCGGCGGGACGGGTTCCTGCTGGACCGCGGCTTCCAGGTGTTCAACACCTCGTACCCCCAGGTCAAGCGGCGCCTCGATCTCGGAGCCCTGCGGCTGAGGCCGTTCACCCCCGGCCTGCTGGCGCACACCGCGGACGGTGCCGTCCGCCTCTCCGACCCCACCCGCCGCCCCGCGGACGCGGGTGCGCTGCTGCCGGGGCGGGTCCTCCCGGCCCGTGACCTCGCCGCCCTCGGCGCGATCACCGCCCGCGACGCCGTGCTGCCGGCCCGGTTCCTCACCAGGAGCCCGGACACCCGCTCCACGGCCGCCGCCCTGGCCTGCGCCGGAGTCTCCTCGGACACCGTGGAGAACATCCTGCGTCCGTTCCTGTCGGGGGTGTTCCTGGAGGACCGGCTGGAGACCTCCGCCCGCTTCTTCCACCTGGTCTGGCGGACGATGGTCCGCGGCACGCTCTGCCTGCCCGCCGACGGCATCGGCGCCGTCCCCGCCCAACTGGCCGACGGCCTGCCCCAGGGCGTGCTCCGCCTCGAGGCCCCGGTGGAGGCGGTCACCGAGGACGGCGTGCTCCTCGCGGACGGCCGCGAACTGGCCGCCCGTGACGTCGTGGTGGCGACCGACGCGGCCACCGCGGCGCGGCTGCTGCCCTGGGTGGGTGCACCGGCCGGACGCACCGTCACCACCTACTACCACGCGGCCACCCGCCCGCCGCTGGACGAGCCGACGCTGGTGGTGGACAGCACCCTCCAGGTGCTGAACACCTGCGTGCTGAGCAAGGTCACGCCCACCTACGCGCCGCCGGGGACCGCGCTCGTCTCCACCTCCGTGCTGGGCGACGACCGGCCGGGCCGCGGCGAGGCGGTGCTGCGCCGCCTGGGAGAGCTGTACGGGACCGGCACCGGCGACTGGCGGCAGGTCGCCGTGTACACCGTGCGGGGCGCCCTGCCCGCGATGGAGCCGCCGTGGCCGCTGAGCCGCACCACGCGTGCGGGGGCCGGGCGGTACGTCTGCGGCGACCACCGGGCCACCGGCAGCGTCCAGGGCGCGCTGGCCTCGGGCACCCGGGCGGCCCGGGAGGTGCTCGCCGACGCCGTGTCACCCGGCTGACGCTGCCGTGTCACCCGGCTGACGACGCCGAGGCCCGCGCGCCGCATCCACCACGGGCCCCGCCGCGGAAGAGACGATGACACGTGCAAGGCCGGCGACCCGCCTGAGACCTCCGGGAGTGGACTGTGACCCTCGACGGCGCGCGTTCCGCCGCGTCCTCCCTGACGTCCGAGGTGGTGGTCCTCGGCGGCGGCGCGGCCGGGCTGAGCCTGGCGCACCGGCTGTCGCGGGAGGCGCCCTCCCTCACCCTGACCCTGGTGGAGGCCCCCGACGGCCCTCTGCGCCCGCCCGAGCGCACCTGGTGCCACTGGACCGCCGACGACGACGGCGCCGACGCACACCCCGACGGCGGTCACGACGGTCACCACGCCCGAAGCCACCCCGCCGACCGCCACCACGCCCAGGGCCGGCACGCCGGCGGCCACCCCGCCGACGGCGACCTGCGTGAGGCGGTGGCCGCCTCCTGGTCCCGCCTGCGCGTCCACGGCGCCGACGGCCACGCCGTCACCGTGGACCCGGCCCCGCTGCGCTACCGGATGATCCGCTCCCCCGACTTCGAACGGCTGGTGCACGCCCGGCTGGCCCGCTCCCCGGGCGCCCGGATCCTGCGGGCCACGGCGGAGGCGGTACGGGAGACGGCCGACGGCGCCGCGGTGCGCTGCACGACCCGGGAGGGGCAGACGCTGCTGCTCCACGCCCGCCACGTGTTCGACTCCCGCCCCGCGCCCACCCTGCCGCCGGCCCGTACCCACCTGCTCCAGCACTTCCGCGGCTGGTTCGTGCGCACCTCCGGCGACCGGTTCGACCCGGCGGTGGCCGACCTGATGGACTTCCGCGTGCCGCAGCCGCGCCACGGGCTCGCCTTCGGCTACGTGCTGCCGCTGGCTCCCGACCGGGCGCTGGTGGAGTACACCGAGTTCTCCCGCGCCCCTCTCACCACCGAGGCCTACGAGGCGGCGCTGGACCACTACTGCCGTGAGGTGCTCGGGCTCGGCGCGCTCACCGTGGAGGCGTCGGAGCAGGGCGTCATCCCCATGACGGACGGGCGCTTCGCCCGCCGGCCCGGCCGCTCCGTCTTCCGGATCGGCACCGCGGGCGGCGCGACCCGGCCGGCCACCGGCTACACCTTCGCCGCCGTGCAGCGCCAGAGCCGGGCCGTCGCGGACGCGCTGCGCGCGGGGCGGGCGAGGGTCCCCGCTCCGCACGGGCGGCGGGCCCTCGCCATGGACGCGGTGATGCTGCGGGCGCTGGACACCGGCCGCATCGACGGCCCCGTCTTCTTCACCGACCTGTTCCGCCGCGTGCCGGCCGAACGCCTGCTGCGCTTCCTCGACGGCCGCACCTCCCTGTGGGAGGAGTTCGGCGTCGGGCTGCGCACCCCTGTCGGCCCGATGCTGCGCACCGCCCTCGAGGTGCCCTTCCTCCGCCGCCGTCCGCCGTCCGACCCACCCACCGGAGACCACCGCCGATGACGCCCCCCGCCCCGAGCCCGGCCCACACCCTCGCCCCCGCCTCCCCCGCCCACGCCCCGCACCGCTCGTCGTCCCGTCCGCGCGCCGCCCGCCGGGGCCGCGACCGCAGGGCCGAGGTCCTGATGCCCGCGCCGGGCCGAGGCCGCTTCTCCCCCGGGGACGCGCCCGGCGTCGCCGTGGTCGGCGGGGGCATCGCGGGGCTGGCCGCGGCGACCCTGCTCGCCGAGCGGGGCGCCCGGGTCACCCTGTACGAGCAGGGCCCGACGCTCGGCGGCCGCCTGGCCGGCTGGGGCACCCGGCTCGCCGACGGCTCAGAGGCCACCATGAGCCGCGGCTTCCATGCCTTCTTCCGCCAGTACTACAACCTGCGAGGGCTGCTGCGGCGCACCGATCCGGGGCTGGACCGCCTCCGGCCGCTGCCCGACTACCCGCTGCGGCACAGCGGCGGGCTGACGGACAGCTTCGCCCGCGTGCCGCGCACCCCGCCGTTCAGCGCCCTCGGCTTCGTCGCCCTCAGCCCCACCTTCGGCTGGCGCGACCTGGCGTCGATGGACGCCCGGGCCGCGCTGCCGCTGCTCGACGTCCGGGTGCCCGAGGTCTACGAGCGTTTCGACGGCATGAGCGCGACGGCCTTCCTGGAGAGCGTCCGCTTCCCCGAGGCCGCGCACCACCTGGCGTTCGAGGTGTTCTCCCGCAGTTTCTTCGCCGACCCGCGTGAGCTGTCGGCGGCCGAGCTGCTGCTGATGTTCCACATCTACTTCCTCGGCTCCTCCGAGGGCCTGCTCTTCGACGTGCCCGCCGAGCCCTTCCCGCAGGCCCTGTGGGAACCGCTCGGCGACTACCTGCGCGGCCTGGGGGCCCGCGTCCGCACCGGCACGGCGGTGCGGGAGGTGCGGCCCGTCGACGGCGGCGGTGTCCAGGTGCTGGCCGGGGACGCGACCGAGCGGCACGAGGCCGCCGTGCTGGCCCTCGACCCCGGGGCGCTGCGCACGCTGGTCGACGCCTCCCCGGACCTGGGCACCCCCGCCTGGCGGGACGACGTGGCCGCGCTGCGGACCGCTCCGCCCTTCCTGGTCTCCCGGCTCTGGCTGGACCGGCCGGTGCGCGCCGACCGGCCCGGCTTCCTCGGCACCAGCGGCTACGACGGCCTGGACAACATCAGCGTGCTGGAACGCTACGAGGGCGAGGCGGCGCGCTGGGCGGCCCGGACCGGCGGTTCGGTGGTGGAACTGCACGCGTACGCCGTCCCGCCCGGCGCGGACCGGGAGGAGACGCAGGACCGGCTGCTGGCCGCCCTGCACCGGGTCTACCCGGAGACGGCCGGCGCCCGCGCGGTGGACGTCCGGCACGAGTGGCGGGCCGACTGCCCGTTCTTCCCGGTCGGCTCGTACCGGCGGCGGCCCGCCGTGCGCACGCCCGAGCCCCGGGTGACGCTGGCCGGTGACGCGATCCGCTGCGACCTGCCGGTGGCGCTGATGGAACGCGCCGCGACCACCGGGTTCCTGGCGGCGAGCGCGCTGCTCGCCGACTGGGGCGTGCGCGGGCAGGTCCTGTGGACGGTCCCCCGCGCGGGCCGCTCCTCCGCGCTGCGGGCACTGGGCGCCCTGGCCGCCCGCTGACGACAGCGCCGCCCCCGCCCGGACAGCGGGCGGGGGCGGGGAACGGGACACCGGGACAACGGGGCGACCCGCTCAGCCCGGGAAGCGTCCCGTGCTGCGCAGCTCCCAGCGGCGTTCGGCGTAGGCGAGGTCGTCACGCCACAGGCGGCCGGCGGTCCGCCGCATCAGCGGGCGCAGCACCGGCGCGGCTGCCCGGGCCAGGGCGAAGCCGCGCCGGTCCGAGGCGGCGACGACGGCCTCGACGACGACGGTCCGCGGCCGGGGGTCGCCGGGGGCGGTCAGCGGGGTGGCGTGGGTCTCCACCACCGAGGTGCTGCCCTCCCCCTCGGTGATGTGCATGACGACCGTGCGCGGCTCGGGGGCGGTGAACTCGGCGCGCACCGGCACCACCAGACGGTCGGTCACCCGGAAGGAGACGTCGACGACGAAGGCGTCGTCGTCCTCCCCCACGGGCGGCCGGGCGACGGTCAGGTCGACGAACGAGTAGGGGTGGAACCAGGAGCCGTGCCAGGGGTCGAGCCGGTTGGCGACCACGTCCTCCGGCTCGCACCGCCCGACCCCCGTGTACACGGAGTCCACCCCGGCGCCCTCGACGGGCCGCGCCGGGACCACGGGACGCTCCGTCGGCTCCTCGCCGCCGGCCCGGTCGAGCCTCACCCACACCAGCACGCCGTCGTCGTGCACCGGGTACGGCTCCCACCCGGCGGTGGGGCCGCCCTTCAGGGCCAGGCCGTGCCAGTGGCACACGAGGGTCCCGCACACCACCCGGCTGTCCCGCAACGGGGCGCCCAGGTGCGGGCACACGCCCGGGCCGGCCCGCAGTTCGCCGTCCTCCGCCCGCCAGAGCACCACCTCCATCCCGGCGACGGTCCGGCCGTACGGGCGGCCGGCGGCGCGCACTCCGCGGGAGGAGCCGACGACGAACCAGTTGCCGGAGGGGCGGGCCGACGCCCGTTTCAGCGCGTCGGCGATCAGGCCGGGGCGCGCGTCGCGCCAGGTCGGCGTCTGGGACGCCCAGTCCGACCGGCGGCGGCGCCGCAGGGGGGACGTCCAGCCGTCGCGTTCCGCTCGCTCGCTCAACTGACGGGTCCTTTCACGGGGCGTTCGGCCGCGGGGCTTCCGGCCGGGCTCGCGGCGGGGAGCGCCGCGCCGCCCGGGCGGTGCGGGCGACGGGCCGCGCGGGCGCGGGCCCGCGCGCCGACGATGCCCGCGACACCGGCGGCCGCGGTGGCGGCGCGCCGCCCGGCGGACACCACGGCGCGGCGGTGCAGCACCCGGTACTCCTGTCCGGCGATCACGTCGAGGATGCCGCCGTAGAGGACGAACGCGGCGCGGACGCAGGGCCGGGTGAGCGGGTCGAGGAGCGCGATGCCGGGTTCCGCCGCGCGGTACACCTTCCTGGTCAGCTCCTCCGCGGCGACCATGGCGGCCCGGACCCGCGGGTCGGTGCGGCCGGTGCGGCGGCTCCACTCCAGCAGCGGCCGGTCCACGCCGTGGGAGGCGAGGAGGTCGGCCGGCAGGTAGATCCGGCCGCGGTCCAGGTCCTCGCCGACGTCCCGCAGGAAGTTGGTGAGCTGGAACGCCTCGCCGAGGGCGGCCGCGTACGGCGCGGCCTCCTCGCGGGACCCGACCGTGCCGAGCACGGGCAGCACCTGAAGGCCGATCACCGCGGCCGACCCGTGCATGTAGGCCCGCAGGTCGCCGTAGGTGGGGTAGTCGGTGACGTGCAGGTCGCTGCGCATCGAGGCGAGGAAGTCGGCGAACAGACCGTGGTCGATGTCGTACCGCTCGGCGGTGTCGGTGACCGCCTTGACCACCGGGTCGTCCCCCTCGCCGGTGCGCAGCGCCCGCGCCAGGTCGTCCTCGAGGCGGCGCAGCGCCCGGTCGCGGTCCTCGCCCGTCGCGCCGGCGCCGAGGTCGTCCACCAGGTCGTCGGCCCGCCGGGCGAAGCCGTACAGCGCGTGCACGGCCGGCCGGCGCTCGACCGGGAGGAGGCGGGTGGCCAGGAAGTAGGTCCTGCCGTGCCGGGCGTTGAGCGCGCGGCAGCGGGTGTAGGCGTCGCGCAGCGCGGGATCGGTGATCCGCGCCGCGTCCAGTTCACGGCGCGTCATGGACACCTGCCGGGGTCGGGGGGACGGCTCGGCCGCCGCGCGGTGCGGCGGGGATGTGCACGGAGGTCCTGCGGACACTCGGGCCGGTGACCCGGGCGGCGGCGAGCTTGCCACTGATGAGCACGGTGGGCACGCCCACGCCGGGGGTGGTGCCGCAGCCGGCGAGCACCACGTTCTCCGCCCCGCGCACCAGGTTGCGGGGCCGGAACGGGCCGGTCTGGGCGAAGGTGTGGGACACCGAGAAGGGGCTGCCGTCCGCGTGTCCCTGCGCCGCCCAGTCCAGCGGCGTCACCAGCATCTCCTCCTGGACGCTGCCGGCGAACCCGTCGAGTCCGCGGCGCTCGAGTTCGGCGACCAGGCTGTCCCGGTAGCGGGGGCCCAGGGTGTGCCAGGCGGCCGCGGAGGGGCCGACGGCGGTGTTCGGACAGGGCGCCAGGACGTAGTGGAGGTGCCGGCCGGGCGGGGCGAGCCCGGGATCGTGCGTGGTGGGCCGGGTGATGAGCAGGGAGGGGTCGCTCATCAGCCGCCCGGAGCGGGTGAGTTCCTCGAAGGTGTCCTCCCAGGCGTGGCCGAAGGACAGGGTGTGGTGGGCGAGCTGGTCCCAGGTGCGGTCCGTCCCGGCGTGCAGGACGACGGCGGACGGCGAGTGCCGCAGCCGCACCGGGCGCCGCGGGGCGCGTCCCAGCAGGTCGTGCGCCGCGGGGAGTTCGCAGGTCAGCACGACGGCGTCGCAGGCGATCCGCTCGCCGGAGGCCAGCCGCACGGCGCGGACCCGGCCGGCGTGGCGTTCCAGTTCGGTGACCTCCGAGGACCGGCGCAGCTCGGCGCCCGCCTTCGCCGCCGCGTCCGCCATCCCGCGGGGCAGCGCGTGCATGCCGCCCTTGGGGAACCAGACGCCGGCCACGGTGTCCATGTAGGCGATCACCGCGTAGGCCGCGAGGGCCCGGGCGGGCGCGACGCCCGCGTACAGGGCCTGGAAGGAGAAGACGCGGCGCAGCCGGGGGTCGTCGATGAACCGGCCGATGCGGCGGTCCAGGCGTCCGAAGCCGCCGAGGGCGGCGAGGCGGGCCAGGTCCGGGTGGAGCAGCTGGAAGGGCGAGTCGAAGTTGGTGTCGATGAAGCGCCGCATCTGGGCCCGGTACAGCCGCTCCAGCCAGTCCCGCAGCCTGCGGTAGCCGTCCGCCTCGGCCGGTCCGGCGAACCGCCTGACCTCGTCCTCCATGGCCGCGCCGTCGGTGTGCACGTCGAGCGCGCTGCCGTCGGCGAAGCTCGCCCGGTAGGCGGGGTGCAGGGGCGTCAGCTCGACGTGGTGGCGCAGGCTGTCGCCCACCGCGGCGAAGGCCTCGTCGGCCAGGTGCGGCATGGTCAGCACGGTGGGGCCGGTGTCGATCTCGTACCCGCCGAGGCGGGCGCGGCCGGCCCGGCCGCCGGGGCCGTCCTCGCGTTCGACGAGGGTGACCCGGCGGCCCGCGCCGAGCAGGTGCAGGGCGCAGGCGAGGCCGGACAGGCCGGCGCCCACCACGACGACGTGGTCCGTGGGACCCGGTACCGTCCTCACGCCTCCTCCCCGGTGACGTCGGCGTGGTCGAGGGAGACGCCCGCGGCCCGGGCGACCAGGGCGGCGAACTCCCGCCGGACGGCGGGCCGGGCGCCGGTGCCGCCGAAGTGCCGCAGGGCGTCCTCGGCCAGCTCCCCGATCCGCGACTCGACGGCCTTGCGCGCCCCGGTGCGGGTCAGCGCGGCCCGCATCCGCCGCAGGTCCTGCTCGGTGCCGGCCGGCGCGCCGACGGCGAGCGCCGCGGCGGCCTCCGTGTCGCCGGTGGCCTCGGCGAGGCGGACGCCGGCGGCGAGCAGGCAGGTGAGCTTGCGGGTGCGCAGGTCGTCGTCGGCTGGCTTGCCGGTGAGGACGGGGTCGCCGAACGCGCCGAGCAGGTCGTCGCGGAGCTGGAACGCCAGTCCCGCGCTGCGGCCCGCGCGGCGCAGCGCCTCCGTGGCGTCCGCCTCCGCCCCGGCCAGAGTGGCGCCGAGGGCAAGGGGGCGCTCGACGGTGTACAGGGCGCTCTTGAGGGTGGCGACGGTCATCGCCTCGTCCATCCCGGACGCCCCGGTGGCCTGCGCGTGCAGGTCGCGGTACTGGCCCGCCACCATCTCGCCGCGCATGGCGCGCCATTCGCGCAGCAGCCGGCGGCCGTGCGGGGAGCCGAGGGCGGTCTCCGTCATGAGGTCGTCCGCCCAGGCGAGGGCGAGGTCCCCGGCGAGCACGGCGGCGGACAGGGCGAAGGCCGTGCCGGAGCCGCCGGTGCCGCGGGCGGCCGTCGTGGCGGCGCGGTGCAGTTCGGCGAACTCCACGTGCAGGGCCGGGGCGCCGCGGCGCAGCGCGGAGCCGTCCATCACGTCGTCGTGGACCAGCGCGCACGCCTGGAGCAGCTCCAGGGCCGCGCCGGTGCGCAGGACGGGCGTCGGGTCACCGGTGCCGCCGGCGGCCTGCCAGCCGCACCAGGCGAACGCGGCGCGCATCCGGCGACCGCCGCGCCGGACGAACGCGGCGAGACGGTCGGCGACGTCGCGCGCGTACACGGGGTCCGTGTCGCGGGCGCGGGCCAGCGCCTCGTCGAGCACGTCCGCGAGTTCCGCCTCGACCGCCCGGACGGCCTCACGGGCCGTGGGCGGACCTCCGGGCGGCCTGGCCGGTTCGGCCACCGCGAGCCGCAGTCCCAGCATGCGCAACCCCTCTTCACTCTCGGTCACCTGCATACCTGTGCTTCGGCCGAGGGATGGTGAATGGATGCGCTGATTCCTTCCCGCCCCGGACCCTTCCGGCGGGCCAGGTCACCCCACCGGCCCTACACGCGCGCCCGAACGGTCCGCGGGAGGCGTGGGAGGCGGGGCCGTTCCCCGGACGGGGACGCACGACGGCCCCGCGCGGCGGTGACGCCGGGCGGGGCCGTGGAGGTGCGGGCCGAGGAGAGGGGGCCGCGGTCAGGAACGGGTCAGCGGAGGCCGGTGCGACGGCGCAGGGCGGCCTGGATCAGCCGGTCCACCAGCTCGGGGTAGGACACCCCGGTCTCCTCCCACATGCGCGGATACATGGAGATGGGCGTGAAGCCCGGCATCGTGTTGATCTCGTTGATCACGAACTCCCCGTCCTCGGTGAGGAAGAAGTCCGCCCGCACCAGCCCTTCGCAGGACGCCGCGTCGAAGGCCTCGACCGCCAGCCGCTGGATCTCGGCCGTCTCCTCGGGCGTGAGCGGCGCCGGCACGACGCCCGCCGCGGAGTCGATGTACTTGGCCTCGAAGTCGTAGAAGGAGTGGCTCTGCGCGGGCGGGATCTCCGCGGGGACGCTGGCCCGCGGGCCGTCCGCGAACTCCAGGACGCCGCACTCGATCTCGCGCCCCACCACCGCCGCCTCGACGATGATCTTCGGGTCGTGGAACTGGGCCTCGGCGATCGCGTCGTCCAGCCCGGACAGGTCGTCGACCTTGGTGATGCCGATGGACGAGCCCGCCCGCGCCGGCTTCACGAACAGCGGCCAGCCGTGGTCGCCCGCGAGGTCCACGATCTTCTTGCGGGCCGCGGCCTGGTCCTGCTCCCACTCGCGTGGGCGGATCACCACGTACGGGCCGACCTTCAGGCCGAAGGAGGTGAAGACCCGCTTCATGTACTCCTTGTCCTGGCCGACGGCGGAGGCGAGGACGCCCGCGCCGACGTACGGGATGCCGGAGAGCTCGAGCAGTCCCTGCAGCGTGCCGTCCTCCCCGTAGGGGCCGTGCAGGACGGGGAAGACCACGTCGACCTCGCCCAGGGTCTTGGAGACCGACCCGGGTTCGCTGTAGACGACCTCGCGGCTGGAGGGGTCGACGGGGAGCACCACGCCGCCCTCCGTCGACTCGGCGAGCTCGTCCACGCCCGGCAGGGTGCGCTCGGCGATCGCCATGCGGTCCGGCTCGTCGGCGGTCAGGGCCCAGCGCCCCTCCCGGGTGATGCCGATCGGCAGGACGTCGTACTTCGTCCGGTCGATCGCGCGCAGCACGGCGCCGGCGGTCACCACGGAGATGCCGTGCTCGGAGCTGCGGCCGCCGAAGACGACGGCGACGCGCGGCTTGCGCTGCGGTTCCTCGGCGGTCCGCTCAGGGCTCTGGGGGAGGTTCTGGGTGCTCATAACGGATTGAGCGTACCCGCTGCTCTCGCACACGTCGGCGAACGCGCTCGGGCACACGGTCGATTCGCCCGGTCTGCCCCGCGCCGGGCGAGGTCAGGGCCGGGGCAGGGCCACCGCAGGGCTGCGGCGGGGCTGCCGCGGGGCGGGACGACGGTGGTCCGGCCGCGCACCGGGCGCCGGCCGGACCCTCGCGGACGACCGGGTCAGCGCCGTTCCGGCTTGGGGTCGCGCCCCATCAGCTCCTTGAGCGCGACCGCCGGCGGCTTCCCCTCGTGGACGATCTCCACGACCATCTCGGTGATCGGCATGTCCACCCCGTGCCGGTGGGCGAGGTCGCGCACCGACTCGCAGGACTTGACGCCCTCGGCCGTCTGCCGGGTGACGGCGATGGTCTCCTCCAGCGTCATCCCCTTGCCGAGGTTGGTGCCGAAGGTGTGGTTGCGCGACAGCGGCGAGGAGCAGGTGGCGACCAGGTCGCCGAGGCCGGCCAGGCCGGCGAAGGTCAGCGGGTCGGCGCCCATCGCGAGCCCGAGCCGGGTGGTCTCGGCGAGGCCGCGGGTGATCAGCGAGCCCTTGGCGTTGTCGCCCAGGCCCATGCCGTCGGCGATGCCGACCGCGAGGCCGATGACGTTCTTGACCGCGCC
This sequence comes from Streptomyces sp. NPDC056600, assembly GCF_042792855.1. Classification (NCBI taxonomy): domain Bacteria; kingdom Bacillati; phylum Actinomycetota; class Actinomycetes; order Kitasatosporales; family Streptomycetaceae; genus Streptomyces; species Streptomyces sp. NPDC056600. The sequence continues at coordinate 13,122 of NZ_JBHTVQ010000078.1, read as the reverse complement.
GCCCAGTTCGCAGCCCACCACGTCGGTGTTGGTGTAGGGGCGGAAGTAGGGGGTGTGGCAGGCGGCCTGCAGACGGCGGGCGACCGGCTCCTCGGCGCAGGCCACCACCGCGGTGGTGGGCAGCCGGGAGGCCACCTCGCGGGCCAGGTTGGGCCCGGTGACGACGGCGACGCGCTCGGGGCCGACCTTCGCGACCTCGGCGACCACCTCGCTCATCCGCATCGCGGAGCCCAGTTCGACGCCCTTCATCAGGGAGACCAGCACCGTGTCGGGGGCGAGCAGCGGCGTCCAGGCGGCCAGGTTGCCGCGCAGGGTCTGGGACGGGACCGACAGGACGGTGAAGTGCGCGTCGCGGGCGGCCTCGGCGGGGTCGGCGGTGGCCCGGATCCCCGCGGGGAGTTCGACGCCGGGCAGGTAGTCGGCGTTCACCCGGGTGGAGTTGATCGCCTCGGCCACCTCGGGGCGGCGCGCCCAGAGGGTCACCTCGCAGCCCGCGTCGGCGAGCACGACGGCGAAGGCGGTGCCCCAGGAGCCGGCGCCGAAGACGGCGGCCCGGACGGGTTCGCCCGGGCGGGCCTCGCTGCCGAGGGAGTCGTTCGCGGCGGGGTCGGTCACTTGCCGTTCCCCTCCCCCGCCGCGGCGGCGGACCCGGTCGTCCGCTCGGCGGCCTGGCGGGCGGCCGCCTGGCGACGCTGCTCGAGGCGGACCTCGCGGGGGTCGTAGCGGCGGGCGGGCGCCTTCTCGCCGCGGATCTGCTCCAGCTCGCGGGTGATGGCGTCCATGATCGCCTCGGTGCACTCCTTGAGGAGTTCCGGCGTCATCTCACGGTCGTAAAAGCGGGAGAGGTCGACGGGCGGACCGGCCACCACGCGGGCCGTCTTGCGCGGGAGGAGACTGGGCTTCTTGCCGTAGGGCGGCAGCAGCTCGTTGGCGCCCCACTGGGCGACCGGGATCACCGGGCACTTGGTGCTCAGCGCGACCCGGGCGGCGCCCGTCTTGCCGGTCATCGGCCAGACGCCGGGGTCCCGGGTGAGGGTGCCCTCGGGGTAGAAGGCCACGCACTCGCCGCGGTTCACCGCGTCGATCGCGGCGCGGAAGGCGCTGAGCGCGTCGGTGGACTCGCGGTAGACGGGGATCTGGCCGGTGCCGCGCATGACGGTGCCGACGAACCCCTTCTTGAACAGCCCGCTCTTGGCGAGGAAGCGCGGCAGGCGACCGGTGTTGTACTGGTAGTGCGCGTACACCAGCGGGTCCACGTGCGAAATGTGGTTCACGACCGTGATGAAGCCGCCCTCGGCCGGAATGTTCTCCATTCCTCGCCAGTCCCGCTTCAGCAGAAGCACCAGCGGCGGTTTGGCGATGACCGCTGCGAAGCGGTACCAGAAGCCGATTCTGCGGCGAGGCACGCGCACACCTTCCTCTTGGGCCCGTCCGGCCGTACGGGGCCAGGGCCTGGTTCTTCGGTTCGTCGGCCGTGAGTCGCACAAGTGTGGCCCCGGGCCGACCGTCTGTCGAGAACACCGTACGCCCCGTCCGGCGACGGCCGTCGTCCCGTCGCCGGACCCACGGGGGGACAATGTGGGCGACAAGAGAGGTACGAACGCGCGTGCACTGGACCCTGGTCATCCCCCTGAAGCCCCTCGCGCGGGCCAAGAGCAGGCTGTCGGACGCCGCCCCGGACGTCCTGCGGCCGGGGCTCGCGCTGGCGTTCGCGCAGGACACGGTGGCCGCGGCGCTGGCCTGCGGCGCGGTGCGGGATGTGGCAGTAGTCACGGACGACCCGCTGGCCGCGCGCGAACTGGGCGGCCTGGGCGCACGGGTCGTACCGGAGGCCACGGCGGGCGGCGGGCTGAACGCCGCGCTGGCCCACGGCGCCTCGGTGGTCCGCCGGCGGCGGCCCGGGGCGGGGGTCGCGGCGCTGAACGCCGATCTCCCGGCACTGCGGCCGGCGGAATTGGCCCGTGTCCTGGACGCGGCGGCGGAATTCCCGCGCGCCTTTCTGGCGGACGCGGCGGGAATCGGGACGACTTTGCTGACGGCGTCGTCCGGCGTCGAATTGCGCCCGGAATTCGGACCGGATTCCCGGGCCCGGCACGCCGGCTCGGGCGCCGCCGAGCTGCTGGTGCCGGACGTGGAGTCGGTCCGCCAGGACGTGGACACCGGCGCCGACCTGCGCGCCGCCCTGGCCCTGGGCGTGGGACCGCGCACGGCGGCCGCGGCCGCGCGTCTGCTGCCGGCCGGGCCCTGAGGCGCGAGCGGAGCCGTCGCGCCTCGCGGAACGCCTCACGGGAACGCCTCGCGGGGAACGTCTCGCCGGGAGCGCCGGGCCGGGCACGCCTCACGGGAACGCCTCACGGGGAACGTCTCGCCGGGAGCGCCGGGCCGGGCACGCCTCACGGGAACGCCGGGCGCCGACCCGCCCCGCCGGTACGCTGACCGCATGCAGGCCACCGCTTACACCTTCGACCCGGACACCCGCACCGGTCAGGTGCTCCTCGACGACGGCACGCCGGTCCCCTTCGACGCCGCCGCCTTCGACGCGGGCGGCCTCCTGCTGCTGCGCTCCGGGCAGCGGGTGCGCCTGGAGATCGGCCACAGGCCGACGGCGGACGGCACGCCGCACATCACCCTGATCACGCTCCAGACCTTCTGAGGCCCGCGGGTCCCGGGCCCGCACGCCCCCGGCCAAGGGACGTACGCCCCTGAACGCGCCGCAGGCCGGAACTCCGAGAGGAGTCCGGCCCGGCGCGCGAGCTGCCCCAGGGGCGCGTGGCGGTCCTACTTGCCGCCGCGCGAGGTCGTCTTCTTGGCGGTGGTCTTGCGCGCCGTGGACTTCTTGGCGGGCGCCTTCTTCGCGGTGGCCTTCTTCGCCGGCGCCGAGGTGCTCTTCTTGGCGGCGGCGGACGTCTTCTTGGCCGTCGCGGTGGTCTTCGCCGGGGTGGTCTTCTTGGCGGCGGCGGAGGTCTTCTTCGCCGTCGCCGACGTGCTCTTCTTCGCCGCGGCGGTGGTCTTCTTGGCGGCGGCCGTGGTCTTCTTCGCGGCCGTCGTCCTGGCGGCGGAGGCCTTCTTCGCGGCGGTGGTCTTCTTGGCCGCGGCCTTCTTCACGGTGGCGGAGGCGCCACCGGTGAGGCTGCCCTTGGGGGCCTTCTTCACCGCGACGTCGTTCTTCGGAAGCTTCTTGGAGCCGCTGACCAGGTCCTTGAAGCCCTGACCTGCGCGGAAGCGCGGCACGGAGGTCTTCTTCACCCGCACCCGCTCCCCCGTCTGGGGATTGCGGGCGTAACGCGCCGGACGGTCGACCTTCTCGAAGGAACCGAACCCGGTGACCGACACCCGGTCCCCGGCGACGACCGCGCGGACGATGGCGTCCAGGACCGCGTCCACCGCGTCGGCGGCCTGCTGACGGCCACCGACCTTGTCGGCAATCGCTTCTACGAGCTGCGCCTTGTTCACGTCTTCCCCTTCGGAGACATTGCCAGAACGTATCCGTTCAAGCGTTTTCGCACGTTAGGCAGATATATACCGCAAATCAAACACGAAACGGGCTAATCACCCTTGTGCCGCAACGGACTCGACCGCCCCGGAGCGCTCAGAGACCCTCGGCGGGGAATCGCCCCTGCGCGAGATCGTCCGTGAACCGCTCCAGCCGCTTCGTCGCGTCACCGAGATCGTGTTTGGCAGCCGCCGTGATGATCAGCAGCTTCCGGGTCAGCGCCACCCGTACGCCCTCCGGGACTTGCAGTGCGCGCACTCTTGTGTGCGCTTCCTTGAGTCGGTCCGCGACTGCCGCATAGAGCGCGAGTTGGCCGTCGTGTTCCATGCACAGATTGTGCCATCTAGGGCGAGTTGTCGCCTGCGCGGGGGGCAACTGCTCCCTCGAAGGGCCCGTCGACGGCACCGTCCGAAAGCAGCGCCAGAGCTCGGGTACCCGCACAACACCGCAGCTAAAACACGGAGTTGGGAACGAATCGGACACCGTCAACCTCGCTCCGCCGACCGGCGCGCAGGTACCCCCGTTCGTGGCGGCGGGGCGTCGCGGGACCCTCGCGCGATGGCCGAAAAAGGCCCCCGGATCCGACCGGTCAGGTCGGTTCCGGGGGCCTCGACGGCTCCGGGCGCTAGGCCCGGGCGTTGCTCAGGCCGCGCTCATGCGGCGCGCGTCCTGGGCTTGTGGGCGGGCCGTTCGGCTTCGTAGGCGGAGATGTCCGCCTCGTTGCTCAGGGTGATGGAGATGTCGTCGAGGCCGTTCAGCAGCCTCCAGCGGGAGTTCTCGTCCAGCTCGAAGGACGCGGTGACGCCCTCGGCGCGCACCTCGCGGGCCTCGAGGTCGACGGTGATCTCGGCGGTCGGGTCCTTCTCCACCAGCTCCCACAGCGCGTCCACCACGGACTGCTCCAGCACCACCGTGAGCAGGCCGTTCTTCAGCGAGTTGCCGCGGAAGATGTCGGCGAACCGCGAGGAGATCACGGTCTTGAAGCCGTAGTTCTGCAGCGCCCAGACGGCGTGCTCACGGGAGGAGCCGGTGCCGAAGTCGGGGCCGGCCACCAGGACGGTGGCGCCCTCGCGCTCGGGGCGGTTGAGGACGAACTCCGGGTCCTTGCGCCAGGCCTCGAAGAGCCCGTCCTCGAACCCGTCCCGGGTCACCTTCTTGAGCCAGTGCGCGGGGATGATCTGGTCGGTGTCGACGTTGCTGCGGCGCAGCGGGACGGCCCGGCCGGTGTGAACGGTGAAAGCTTCCATGTCTCGGTTCCTCGGTTCCTCGGTGCCGGATCGCTCAGACGCCGGCGGGGGCGGGCGCGGCGGACAGGTCGGCCGGGGAGGCGAGCCGGCCCAGGACGGCGGTGGCGGCGGCCACCGGCGGCGAGACCAGGTGGGTGCGACCGCCCTTGCCCTGACGCCCCTCGAAGTTGCGGTTGGACGTGGACGCGGAGCGCTCGCCGGGAGCGAGCTGGTCCGGGTTCATGCCCAGGCACATCGAGCAGCCCGCGTGACGCCACTCGGCGCCGGCCTCCTTGAAGACCACGTCGAGGCCCTCGGACACGGCCTGCAGGCCCACCCGCGCGGAGCCGGGGACGACCAGCATCCGCACGCCGTCGGCGACCTTGCGGCCCTTGATGATCTCGGCGACCGAACGCAGGTCCTCGATGCGGCCGTTGGTGCAGGATCCGACGAAGACGGTGTCGACCGCGACCTCACGCAGCGGAGTGCCGGCCTCCAGGCCCATGTACTCCAGGGCCTTCTCGGCGGCGAAGCGCTCGGAGGGGTCCTCGAAGGAGGCGGGGTCCGGGACCGTCGCCGAAAGCGGCGCGCCCTGGCCGGGGTTGGTGCCCCAGGTGACGAACGGGGCGAGCTCGGCGGCGTCGATGACGACCTCGGCGTCGAACACCGCGTCGTCGTCGGTGCGCAGCGTCCGCCAGTACTCCACCGCGGCGTCCCAGTCGGCCCCCTCGGGGGCGTGCGGGCGGCCCTTGAGGTAGGCGAAGGTCGTCTCGTCGGGCGCGATCATGCCCGCCCGGGCGCCGGCCTCGATGGACATGTTGCAGATGGTCATCCGCGCCTCCATCGAGAGCTTCTCGATGGCGCTGCCGCGGTACTCCAGGATGTAGCCCTGGCCGCCGCCGGTGCCGATCTTGGTGATCACGGCGAGGATCAGGTCCTTGGCGGTGACGCCGTCGGGCAGCTCGCCGTCCACCGTGATCGCCATCGTCCTCGGACGGGCCAGGGGCAGCGTCTGGGTGGCCAGCACGTGCTCGACCTGCGAGGTGCCGATGCCGAACGCCAGCGCCCCGAAGGCGCCGTGGGTGGAGGTGTGCGAGTCGCCGCAGACCACCGTGGTGCCGGGCTGGGTGAGTCCGAGCTGCGGTCCCACCACGTGGACGACGCCCTGCTCGATGTCGCCGAGCGAGTGCAGCCGGACGCCGAACTCGGCGCAGTTCTTGCGCAGGGTCTCCAGCTGGGCGCGGGAGACCGGGTCGGCGATCGGCTTGTCGATGTCGACCGTCGGGGTGTTGTGGTCCTCGGTGGCGATGGTGAGGTCGAGGCGGCGCACGGTGCGGCCGCTCTTGCGGAGGCCGTCGAAGGCCTGGGGGCTGGTCACCTCGTGGAGCAGGTGCAGATCGATGTAGAGGAGGTCGGGCTCGCCCTCGGCGCGCCGGACGACATGGTCGTCCCAGACCTTCTCCGCCAGTGTCCTACCCATCGCTTTCCCTTCGGCGAGGACCACGTCGGCCCCGCACTTCGTGAGACTCAGGTGGCGGCCGACCGAAGCAGCGACCACGACGCCATGCATCCAGAGTGGCGGCTCCCACGCGAAAGTGAACTTGCGTTTCACAGAGTGAGACGCGAGTATCGTTGCATGGACAACAGCAGCGGCGTCGGCGTTCTGGACAAGGCGGCCCTTGTGCTGAGCGCTCTCGAGTCCGGTCCGGCCACCCTCGCGGGTCTGGTCGCGGCGACCGGACTGGCAAGGCCTACGGCACATCGACTGGCCGTGGCCCTGGAGCATCACCGCATGGTGGCGCGCGACATGCAGGGCCGTTTCATTCTCGGGCCGCGCCTGGCCGAGCTGGCCGCGGCGGCCGGCGAGGACCGGCTCCTGGCCACCGCCGGCCCGGTGCTCACGCACCTGCGCGACGTCACCGGCGAGAGCGCCCAGCTCTATCGCCGGCAGGGCGACATGCGGATCTGCGTCGCCGCCGCCGAGCGTCTGTCCGGACTGCGGGACACCGTGCCGGTGGGGTCGACGCTGACCATGAAGGCCGGTTCGTCGGCGCAGATCCTGATGGCCTGGGAGGAGCCCGAGCGGCTCCACCGGGGCCTGCAGGGCGCCCGGTTCACCGCGACCGCGCTCTCCGGCGTGCGGCGCCGCGGCTGGGCCCAGTCCATCGGCGAGCGCGAGCCGGGCGTGGCCTCGGTCTCCGCCCCGGTGCGCGGTCCGTCGAACCGGGTGGTGGCGGCGGTGTCCGTCTCCGGCCCGATCGAGCGCCTCACCCGGCATCCCGGCCGGATGCACGCGCAGGCCGTCATAGACGCGGCCTCACGGCTCTCCGAGGCGCTGCGGCGCTCCAGTTGACCCCTGCCGGCCCGTGCCCGCCTCCCCGCGGGCACGGGCCGTCCTCGACATCCACGCACCCGCCACCACACGAAGAGCAGCCAACGCACACGAGGAAGGGTCCCGTTCATCGAACGGGACCCTTCCTCTTCTGTACCCCCGACCGGATTCGAACCGGCGCTACCGCCTTGAGAGGGCGGCGTGCTAGGCCGCTACACAACGGGGGCGAGGATCTTACGTTTCCGCAGATCCGAGCTGGTCTACCTGGACTCGAACCAAGACTAACTGAACCAGAATCAGTCGTGCTGCCAATTACACCATAGACCAATGCATGGCTGACCAATGCGTGGTTAGACCAGCTTGTACCCCCGACCGGATTCGAACCGGCGCTACCGCCTTGAGAGGGCGGCGTGCTAGGCCGCTACACAACGGGGGCCTCTTGTCGGTCCTCCGAAGAGAACCAGTACCCCCGACCGGATTCGAACCGGCGCTACCGCCTTGAGAGGGCGGCGTGCTAGGCCGCTACACAACGGGGGCTTTGCAGATGAGCTCTGCGAGCTGGCCTACCTGGACTCGAACCAAGACTAACTGAACCAGAATCAGTCGTGCTGCCAATTACACCATAGGCCACTGGAACGCAAGCCCCCCGAGCGGGAGGTCCTTGTTCTAGTTGTGCGCTTCCGGTTCCGGGCTCCTGCCCGTTCCCCTCGGCGCAGGAAGAACATTACCCGAAGGTTGACCGTGCTCCAAAACGGGATTCCGCGCCCGGCCGCCTCGGCGCTCCCGGCGCCCCCAGCACCCCGGGCAGCTCCGCCAGCGACCGGATGCGACGCCAGGCGCGCTCCCCCTCCTCCCCGGGCGGCTCCTCCCCGTGGCGGTCGATCCAGACCGAGAGCAGGCCGGCCTCGGCCGCGCCCCGCCCGTCGATCTCCGGGTGGTCGCCCACGTAGGCGACCTGCCCCGGCGGCAGCCCGAGGGCGTCGCAGGCCGCGTGGAAGGCGCCGGCCTCCGGCTTGGAGACGCCCAGCTCGGCCGCGCAGAGCACGGCCTCGAAGCGGTCGAGCACGCCCAGCCGCCGCAGCTTGCGCTCCTGCACCAGGAGGCTGGAGTTGGAGAGCACCGCGTGGCGGTGGCTGGGGACCAGGGCCTCCAGGGCGGGGAGGAAGTCCGGGAAGAGCGCCCAGGACGCCTCGTAGTGGGCGAAGTACCGGTCGAACCAGGCGTCGGCCGCGGCGTCGTCCAGGTCGTCGCGGCCGGTGAAGGTCCGCACCCTGTCGCGCCGGTGCTCCTCGAAGGTGACCTCGCGGGCGGCGAAGCGCCCCCAGTGCAGCTCGGTCACCTCCCGCCAGCGGGCGAGGGCGTGGTCGGGCCCGTCGAACCCGGCCAGCAGGCCCTCGGCGGCGAGGTGGGCGGCGATCCCCTCGCGGTCCGCCGTGCGGTAGTCGAAGAGGGTGTCGTCCACGTCCCACAGGACGGCCCTGACGGTCATGGTCCGACGGTACGCCCGGCGAGCGGCCCTTGTCCTGCGTTCGGCCCGGCGGGCCCGCCGGGCGGGAGCCAGGCGACATGCCCTCCGCCCAGCTCGGCGGGCCGCCAGCCGCCCGCGAACCCGGGCGGACGGCGGCCGTCCACGGTGATCACGGCGAGCGGCCGGGTGTGCCCGAGCCGCAGCAGCCCCGCCACCGTGATGCTGCCGTCGTGGCCGCCGACCGGCTGCCGCGAGGAGCAGCCGGTGTAGTAGGCGACCGGCACGAACTGGTCCCCGGCGACCACGCACGGCGGCCGCACCCCGAGCCGGCGCAGTTGCGCGGCGACGGCGGTCAGCTCCCGGTGCTGCGCCCGGCTGCGCTCGGTCACCTCGGCGGCCACCGCCAGCTGGACGGCGAGGTGACCGGCGAGGACCACCGCGAGTCCTCCGCCGAGTGCGACGCGGCGGCGCCCGCGGGTCCGTCCCACGGCCCGCACCGCGGCCACCAGCGCCTCGGCGACGGGGACGGCCAGCAGGGCGTAGGCGGGCAGCAGGAAGCGCGGGGCCGCGTAGTCGATGGTGAACAGGTACGTGACGGCGAGGGACGAGGCGACGACGGCGGCGAGGAGCGACGCCGCCTGACGTCCGGCCCGCCGGGCGACGAGCACCCCGGCGACGGTGACCGGGGGCAGCAGGAACCACCAGGCGGCGGTCCACCGGTGGTTCCAGGGACCGACGCAGGGGCGGCACAGGGTGCGTCCGACCAGGGAGCGGACCTGGTCGTCGACCGCGAAGCGCAGGCCCATGCCGCCCTGGATCTCGCCCGCGCGGGCGAGCCGGGCCAGGAGGCCCCCGTAGGACGCGTACGCCTCGACCACCCAGGGCAGCGCGCCCAGGGCCAGGCCGCCGGCCAGCAGGAGGGGCAGGGTCCGCCGGTGGCGCCAGGCGGGGACTGCGAACGCGGCGGCGCACAGCGGCAGGGCGAGCCAGAGTCCGTCGGCGGGGCGCATCAGGGCCACGAAGGCGACGGCCGCGGCCGCGCACCAGGGGGCCCGGCGGTCCGCGGCCCGGCCCGGGCGGCGGCGCACCGCGCGCAGGAACCAGCCGGTGGCCGCGAGGGCGCCGAGGGCGCACCAGAGGTTGGGCATGGCGCGGGGGCCGTAGAAGAGGGAGATCCACAGGCCCGCGAAGAACAGCCCGGCGACGCCGAGCACCGGGGGCGGGAGCAGGGTGCGCCAGACCCGCAGGGCGAGCAGGAGTCCGAGTCCGGCGAGCAGGGCCAGGTAGACGCGCAGGGCCGCCGGGGAGGCGGCGGAGTCGGTGAGGGCGGCGACCGGGGCGCTCAGCCAGCTGACGCCCCGCGCGCGGGGCGCGGAGAAGAAGGCGGCGGGGGTGTCGCCCTCGACCTGGGTGACGTAGACGATCTCGTCCCAGCCGAGGCCGGTGCCGGGCACCAGGACGAGCTGGGCCGCGGTGAAGACGGCGGCGGCCGCCGCCGGCCACAGGAGTGCGGGGCGCGCGTCCACGAGGTGAGGCATGGGGGCCACCTTGCGGGCGGACGGCCGCACCGCCGGTACGGCGCGGGGGCGGCGTCCCGCAGGAGGGGGACAGGGTGTAGCCCGTGTGCCCCCGGGAGGGTCGGCCACGCGTGTCCCCCGCCCCGTCCGGGGCGGGGGACTTCCGCAGCCCACCGGCGTCACGCGCTCTTGATCGCGGAGATGTCGAAGCGGAGCTTGATCTTGTCCGAGACCAGTACGCCGCCGGTCTCCAGCGCGGCGTTCCAGGAGACGCCCCAGTCGGAGCGCAGGATCTCGCCGCGGCCCTCGAAGCCGACGCGCTCGTTGCCGAACGGGTCCTTGGCGGCGCCCTGGAACTCCAGGTCGATCGTGATCTCCTTGGTGACGCCCAGGAGGCTGAGGTCACCGGTGACCCGGTAGTCGTCGCCGCCGGCGGCCTCGACCGCGGTGGAGCGGAAGGTCATGGTCGGGAACTCGTCGGTCTTGAAGAAGTCCGCGCTCCTGAGGTGACCGTCGCGGTCCGCGGAACCGGTGTCGATGCTGTTCACGACGACGTCCAGCGAGGCGGTGGACTTCGACGGGTCGGAGCCGTCCAGGTGCAGGCTGCCGGTGAACTCCCGGAACTCGCCCTTGACGTTGGTGACCATGGCGTGACGGGCGACGAAGCCCAGCGTGGTGTGCGACGGGTCGACGGTGTAGTCGCCGGTCAGGGCGGCGAGGTCCGGGCTGACCGGGGCGGTCGCGGCGGCGTCGTTGCTGCGGTTGAAGAGACCCATGACGTGCTCCTTGGGAACGTGTGCGGATACGGGCGGAACGGAACAGGACCGCTGTCGGTTGAAGTTTCAACAACTCCCGACGACCACGAAGGTAGCGCGATTCTGTTTAAGATTCAACCGTCTCTCTCGGGGTTCTGTTCCTGGAGACATCTGCCGCATCCGGGAGGCGCGTAGTGGAGACTTCCTGACGGCGTCACCCGCTCGGCCCTGCCCGCACCACCCCGCCGCCCCTCACCCGGACGGCGCAGCCCCTTTGTGGCACCCCGACAACGGCACGGGCGGTTCGGCAGGAGGAATGCCTGCACCGGCGGGGTCTTCTGTCCGGTAGCGCCAGGAAATCGCGCCGGACACTGTACGGAGTCGACGGTCCGGTCCGTCCGTCCCCCTTCGTATGGTCGCTACATGACCGTTGTGGAAGAGGCACTTGACGAGCCCACGGAGGACCTGACCGAGCCGGCCGACGCCCGAGGGCGCGTGGCGGAGCTGCACGAGATCCGGGCGCGCGCGCTGGCCGGACCGAGCGACAAGGCCACCGAGGCTCAGCACGCCAAGGGCAAGCTGACCGCACGGGAGCGCATCGAGCTGCTGCTGGACCCGGAGTCCTTCCAGGAGGTCGAGCAGCTGCGCCGGCACCGGGCCACCGGGTTCGGACTGGAGCACAAGAAGCCCTACACGGACGGCGTGATCACCGGCTGGGGCACGGTCGAGGGCCGGACCGTCTTCGTGTACGCCCACGACTTCCGCATCTTCGGCGGCGCGCTGGGCGAGGCCCACGCCACCAAGATCCACAAGATCATGGACATGGCCATCGCGGCCGGCGCGCCGCTGGTGTCGCTCAACGACGGCGCCGGCGCCCGGATCCAGGAGGGCGTCTCCGCCCTGGCCGGCTACGGCGGCATCTTCCAGCGCAACACCAAGGCCTCCGGCGTCATCCCGCAGATCAGCGTGATGCTCGGCCCGTGCGCGGGCGGCGCGGCCTACAGCCCCGCCCTCACCGACTTCGTCTTCATGGTCCGCGAGACCTCGCAGATGTTCATCACCGGTCCGGACGTGGTCAAGGCCGTGACCGGCGAGGAGATCACCCAGAACGGGCTCGGCGGCGCGGACGTGCACGCGGAGACCTCGGGCGTCTGCCACTTCGCGTACGACGACGAGGAGACCTGCATCGCCGAGGTGCGGTACCTGCTGTCGATGCTCCCGCAGAACAACCGGGAGAACCCGCCGCGGCTGCCCTCCGGGGACGCGGTCGGACGGCGCTCGGACGTGCTCCTCGACCTGGTCCCCGCCGACGGCAACCGCCCGTACGACATGACCAAGGTCATCGAGGAGATCGTCGACGACGGCGACTACCTCGAGGTGCACGAGCGCTGGGCGCGGAACATCGTCTGCGCGCTCGGCCGGCTCGACGGCCAGGTCGTCGGCATCGTGGCCAACCAGCCCCAGGTGCTGGCGGGCGTGCTGGACATCGAGGCCAGCGAGAAGGCCGCGCGGTTCGTCCAGATGTGCGACGCCTTCAACATCCCGATCCTGACCTTCCTGGACGTCCCCGGCTTCCTGCCGGGCGTCGACCAGGAGCACGGCGGCATCATCCGCCACGGCGCCAAGCTGCTCTACGCGTACTGCAACGCCACGGTGCCGCGGATCTCGCTGATCCTGCGCAAGGCGTACGGCGGCGCGTACATCGTCATGGACTCGCAGTCCATCGGCGCGGACCTCACCTACGCCTGGCCGACCAACGAGATCGCGGTGATGGGCGCCGAGGGCGCCGCCAACGTGATCTTCCGCCGGCAGATCGCGGGCGCCGAGGACCCGGAGGCCATGCGGACCCGCATGGTCAAGGAGTACAAATCCGAGCTGATGCACCCGTACTACGCCGCGGAACGGGGACTCGTCGACGATGTGATCGACCCCGCCGAGACCCGCGAGGTGCTGGCGCGGTCGCTGGAGATGCTGCGGAACAAGCACGCGGACCTGCCGTCGCGCAAGCACGGCAACCCGCCGCAGTGACGGACCCCGCCGTTCCCTCCTCCCTCTCCCCCGAACCTCTCAACCAGGAGTGCATGTGATGACCGCCGGTGTCGACATCCGCGTCGAGAAGGGTCACGCCGACCCCGAGGAGCTCGCGGCGCTCACGGCGATCCTGCTGGCCCGGGCGACCTCCGCGGCGTCCGCCGGGCCCGTCGCCCGCGGCGGCTCGGTGCGGGCCGGCTGGCGCCGTCTGGAGCGCGAGCCGGGCTTCCGGATGCCCCACAGCTGGCGCTGACCCGCCACACGCCACACGCGCCGCGGCCCGTCCTCTCCCCGTGGGAG